>NZ_JBSFJV010000175.1:0-8855 GCF_053598235.1 Kitasatospora sp. NPDC001159 | reverse complement strand
AGCTGCCGAAGACCCGCTCCGGCAAGATCATGCGCCGCCTGCTGCGCGACATCGCCGAGGGCCGCGAGGTCGGTGACACCACCACCCTCGCCGACAGCACCGTGATGAGCCAGATCCAGGCCCAGCTCCCGCCCTCCGGCAGCAACGACTGACACACGCCGAGAACGGCTGAACAGGCCGACGCAGTGCACGCACTGAGCAACACCTGCGCGCGCTGAGCAACGACTGAACGCGCCGACGCAGTGACCGGGGCCCCGGGCGGACACCACCGCCCGGGCCCCGTCGTCACACCCCCCGACAGGCGATCAGGACCTCACGGCGATCGCGGCGTCGCGCTGGACGACCAGGGTGCGCAGCGCCTTCTACGCACGGCGGACGAAGCCCGGGCCGCGCGTCGCCCGGGTCCCGGAGCACCGTCGGCCCCACCTGGGCCCGCGAACTGTACCCGACGAAGGCGGCGGACCCCCGAGTCGCGCTGCCCTGGAAGCCGGGCGGCACCCACGACCGACGAGAGGGAGGCGTTCACCCGACTGCACGCGGCTGAGGCCGTTCGGGTACCGGACCGCTGCTCCTCAGGAGTGCAGACCGACCCGGAGGGCTTAAGTCCTTGAACAGGACAATCCGGAAGTCATCTGAACGTCCCGCTAGACTGTTAAGGACGCATCAAGATCCTTGAGCAGGAATCCGGGCGTCACAGGGCGCGCCGGGAAGTCTGGTCGGCAAACTGCACCACCCGTGCAACCGTTGCCGCCCAGCCACTCAGGAGGTCCCGCGTGACCGACCAGCCGCCCGTCCACAAGCCGACGACCCGCCGCCGGCAGCTTTTCGGCCGGCTGTCACTGCCCGAGCGCACCTTCATCACCGACGCCCTGCGCACCGAGACGGTCGGCGGCGTGCTGCTGCTGACCGCCACCGGGGTCGCGCTGATCTGGGCCAACATCTGGCCGCACTCGTACGAGAGCGTGCTCGATTACACCATCGGTCCGTCCGCCCCGCTCCACCTCGACCTCACCCTGGCCAACTGGGCCAAGGACGGCCTGCTGACGATCTTCTTCTTCGTGGCCGGCATCGAGCTCAAGCGCGAGTTCGTCGCGGGCGAGCTGCGCAGCCCGAGTGCCGCGCTGCTGCCGGTGATCGCCGCCGTCTGCGGCGTCGCGCTGCCCGCGATCCTGTTCGTCCTGGTCAACTCCGGCAGCGGCGGCCACCCCGGCGGCTGGGCCATCCCGACCGCCACCGACATCGCCTTCGCACTCGGCGTGCTGGCCGTGGTCGGTAGTCACCTGCCGTCGGCGCTGCGCGCGTTCCTGCTCACCCTGGCGGTGGTCGACGACCTGATCGCGATCCTGATCATCGCGATCTTCTACAGCTCCGGCATCACGTTCTGGGCGCTCGGCCTGGCCTTCGCCGGCCTGGTGCTGTTCTGGTTCCTGCACCGGCGCGGAGTGAAGGGCTGGTACCTGTTCGTGCCGCTGACCGTGGTGGTCTGGGCGCTGATGCACGAGAGCGGCGTCCACGCCACGGTGGCGGGCGTCGCGATGGGCCTGATGCTGCGCTGCCACCGGGAGGGCGACGAGGAGCACTCCCCCGGCGAGCACATCGAACACCTGGTCCGCCCGATCTCCGCCGGGCTGGCCGTCCCGCTGTTCGCGCTGTTCTCGGCCGGGGTGACGATCTCCGGCCCGACGCTGCGCGAGGTGTTCACCCAGGCCACCCCGCTCGGCATCGTGATCGGCCTGCTGGTCGGCAAGACGGTGGGCATATTCGGCGGCACCTGGCTGGCCGCCCGGTTCACCCGGGCCGAGCTGAACCCGCAGCTCAAATGGGCCGACCTGTTCGCCGTTTCGGTGCTCGCCGGCATCGGCTTCACCGTCTCCCTGCTGATCAGCGAACTGGCCTTCCAGGACAACCCGGCGCTGGCCGACCGCTCCAAGACCGCCGTCCTGGTCGGCTCGCTGCTCTGCGCGCTGGTCGCCACCGTGCTGCTCAAGCTGCGCAACCGGCACTACCGCGCGCTGTGTGAGGAGGAGGACCGGGACACGGACGGCGACAGCATCCCGGACATCTACTAGGGGGACGACCCGGCCTGGCGCGCACGGGTCTCCGAGACCACCAAGGACCTACCCGGCGAGCCCCCCGAACCGGGCCGCTGAGACCCTGGAGGCCCTCCCCGGGCCTCCCCGAAGGCCCTCCCGAAGGCCGTCCCGGAAGCCCTCCCGAAGGCCGCCCCAAGAGGCTCGGAACGCTTCCGCAGCTGGGACACGCCCTTCCAGCGGGCCCCGGAGTGGTGTCCGACTGACCGGTAGGGGCATGATTCTGAGCTGTCGACAACCCACTGACGCCTCCGGAACCCCCACCGGCACCGGAACCGCACCCGCGACGGCGTCACGCCGCAGCAGCCGCAGAGGAGAACCGCTGATGCCCGCAGGAGCCGCAGACCCGTCCAGCAACGGCCGGGCGCCCTACGAGGGCGAGCGTTCGGTGGGGCAGCTGTTCGCGGCGGCCACCGCCGACCTCACCTCGCTCGTCCACGACGAGATCGCGCTCGCCAAGGCCGAGATCAAAGCGGACGTCAAGCGCGGCGCCACCGGCGGCATCTTCTTCGCCGTCGCCGGTGTGATCGGCCTGGCCGCCATTCCGATGGCGAGCATCGCGCTCGCCTACTTCATCCACTGGCTGGGCGTGCCGCTGGGCGGGGCGTTCGCCCTCTCGGCCCTCTTCCACGTGCTCGTCGCCGCGCTGGTCGCGTTCGTGGCCGTGCGCATCTTCAAGAAGATGCAGAAGCCGGAGCGCACCATCGAGGGTGTCCAGAAGACCGCCGAGGTGCTGAAGAACGTCCGGCCGCGCCCGGCCACCCAGGAGGAGATCGACCGGGGCCTGGGCCGCATCCCGTAACGGCCCCCGACCCGCGGCCGCAGGACCCGCAGGACCCCGCCGGACACGTACTCGGACCCACCGACAGCGAGTGCCGGGCACGTGTCCGGTGCACGGATGTGACACGCTCTCGGTATGCCGCTTGACCAGAAGCCCGCGCCCGCGCAGCCGTCCGCCGACTCCGGCTCCGACTCCGACTCCGAGCTGGCCCCGGGACAGGAACCCGGACCGGAGACCGCTGGACCGGAGACCGCCGGACAGCAGCCCGGCCAGGAGTCCGCCGATGACGCCCCCGGCATCGGACGGCACGGCGGCGGGGCCGCTGCGGAGGCCTGGGGCATCCGGCAGTCCGGCCCCTGGAGGCACCGCGACCTCGCGGCCAACGGCGCCCGCTTCCACATCGCCGAGCTGGGCTCCGGCCCGCTGGTGCTGCTGGTGCACGGCTGGCCCGAGTACTGGTGGGCCTGGCGCCACCAGCTGACCGCGCTCGCCGCGGCTGGCTACCGCGCGGTGGCGCTCGACCTGCGCGGCATCGGCGGCAGCGACCGCACCCCGCGCGGCTACGACCCGGGCAACCTCGCCCTGGACATCACCGGTGTGATCCGCTCGCTCGGCGAGCGCCGGGCGCACCTGGTCGGGCACGCCTCCGGCGGGACCCTGGCCTGGGTGGCGGCGGTGATGCGCCCGTCGGTGATCCAGAGCCTCACCGTGGTCTCCGCCGCGCACCCCAGGGACCTGCGCCGGGCACTGCTGACCGACCGCAAGCAGATGGCCGCCTTCGACCACGTGCTGGGCTTCCAGCGGCCATGGATACCGGAACGCCGTCTGGTGGCCGATGACGCCGCGCTGGTCGGGCGTTACCTGGACGAGTGGACCGGGCCGACCAAGCTGGACGAGGCGGCCGTGCACGCGTACCGGCAGGCGATCCAGATCCCCAGCACCGCGCACTGCTCGATCGAGCCGTACCGCTGGTTGCTGCGTTCGATGGCCCGGCCGGACGGCATCCAGTTCGCCCGGCGGATGAAGAAGCCGATCACCGCGCCGACCCTGCACGTCCAGGGCGCCTCGGACCCGGTGCTGCTGTCACACACCGCGCTGGGCGGCGGCGAGTACGTGGCGGCGCCGTACCGCTGGCGGCTGATGCCGGGGGTCGGGCACTTCCCTCACGAGGAGGCGCCGGAGGAGTTCACCGCCGAGCTGTTGGACTGGGTGGGCCACCACAAGGAGTGACCGGACAAGGGGCCAGTCCGGCCCCTCGGGAGGGCCGTTGGCCCCAACTCCCCCGTCGTGACGTCCATATGACAGACGCATAGGCCAATTTCAGCGGAACCGGCGCGGTTACCCCCACCGGCCCAGGGGCATCCATTCCGGTATGACCTGGATGCCCGATCGCGGCGGCGCCCCGCGCGGCCGACGCCACAACAGCCCCCAGCGCTCCGTGCCCCGCCCGGACTGGGCGGAGGACCTCGGCTTCGACGGCCTCGACGGCCGCCAGCGGGGGGCGCAGCGGCAGCTCGGCATCCCGCGCATCCTCGGCCGGCGCGCCCGGTGGGTGAGCGCACGACTGCGGCGCGAGACCTGAGGCCTCGCGCCGCTCAGCACAGTCGATCAGCAGCCGGTCAATTGGTGATCGGCGACAGCGCGGTGAACCAGAGCAGGACGAAGGTCGCCACCGACATGATCGGCACCAGCACCTTGGTCTCGACGCTGTTGCCGCTGCGCTTGATCAGCACGATCTCGTAGCGCTCCTTGTGCGGCCACAGCAGCGGCGCGCCCTTCTTGGTCAGGCAGTCGCCCAGCAGGTGCGCCAAGGTGCCCAGCCCGACCGCGTACGGCAGCCAGCCGGGCGAATTGGGCATCCAGGTGTTCATCCCGAAGGTGCCGAGCGCGGACAGGCCGATGACGGTGATCCACGCCTCCGGGCCGTTGCTCGGCGGGCAGAGCCGCAGGGCCCGGATCGCGAGCGCCAGCAGGAAGAACGTCAGCCCGAGGGTGAAGTAGCGGCCCAGGAAGGTGACGCCGGCCCAGGTGCCGCCGCCCATCAGCGCGACGAACAGCAGCGAGTGGGTGGCGTGCCGGTGACCGCCGGAGGCCCAGGCGACGAAGCGGCAGAGCGCCTTGGAGACCGGGCCGAGGAAGTTGGCGATCGAGCCGTCGTGATGGTCGAGGTCCGGCAGCAGGGCCGCCCCGGCGCACAGCACCGTGCCCATCAGTATGTCCGCCGGCTCCAGCTTGGTGTGCAGCAGCAGCGGGGGCAGGAACGGAGCGGACGCCGCGTACAGCATCGCCCCGCTCACCGCGTGCGAATGACCCATCATCGGACTACCACGACCTCCCGTTGAGCTCACTCCGGGACGGCGCCCGGTTAAGCCGAACGGGTGAGCGGGGCCGAAACTACCAGAGCGGACTGACGGTGCGACGGATCCCGCACCGACGAAACGATCAGCGTCAGGACGAAACGGCCAGCGTCAGAGCGCGCAGCCCTGGGTGTCCACCCGGGTGTTCGCGGCGCTGCCCGCCTGTGCGTCCTCGCGCACCTCAGCCGAGGTCAGTACGTACCCGGTGTCGGCGCTGTCCAGGGACTTGGCGAACACCACGCCGAACACCTGGCCGTCCGGGGTGAGCAGCGGGCCGCCGCTGTTGCCCTGGCGGACCAGCGAGCGCACCGAGTAGACGTCGCGCACCACCTGGCCGCGGTGGTAGATGTCCGGGCCGTTGGCCTGGATGCGACCGCGGATGCGGGCCGGCTGGACGTTGAAGGCGCCGTTCTCCGGGAAGCCCGCGACGATCGCGCTGTCGTTGGTCTTGGCCTCGCCCGCGAAGGTCAGCGGGGGCGCGTTCAGCTTGGGCACGTCCAGGACGGCGATGTCGCGCTGCCAGTCGTAGCGGACCACCGTCGCGTCGTACAGCTGGCCGACGCCGCCGATCTGCACGGTCGGCTCGTCGACACCGCCGACCACGTGGGCGTTGGTCATCACCCGGTGCGGGGCGAAGACGAAGCCGCTGCCTTCCAATGTCTTGCCGCAGGAGGTCGCGGTGCCGACCACCTTGACCAGGCTCTGCCGGGCCTTGGCCACCGCCGCGCTGCTGGCCAGCGCCGGATCGGGGGTGTCGACCTGGGTGATCGGCTCGTGCTCGAAGGGGTTGAAGACCTGCGGGAAGCCGTTGCGGGCGAGCACCTTGGAGAAGTCGGAGAACCAGTTCGGCGCGTCGCCGGGCAGCGCGTCCTGGACGCCGCCGAGGATCGCCGAGGAACGGACCTGCTTGGAGACCGTGGGCAGGGACGTGCCGGCCAGCGCGGAGCCGATCAGCCAGGCCACCAGCAGCATGGAGATCACGTTGACCACCGCGCCGCCGGAGGCGTCCAGCACCCGGGCCGGGCGGCGGTCGATGTGTCCGCGCAGCTTCCAGCCGAAGTGCGCGGTGATCGCCTGGCCGATCGCGGCGAGGGTGATCACCACCACGACGGCCACCACCGAGGCCGTGGTGCCGGGGCTGAGGTGGTCGAGCAGCAGCGGCAGTAGCTGGACGGCCAGCAGACCGCCGCCGAGGAAGCCGACGAGCGACAGGACGCCCACCACGAAGCCCTGCCGGTAGCCCGAAATGGCGAATCCGACGGCGGCGAGGATCAGCAGCACATCCAGGACGTTCACCCCGACACCCTCCCACGCTTCGCGGACCGGCCGCGCCGACGACCCGTCACGAGGTGCCGGCGTCGCTGCCCGGCAGGGCGCGGGAGTGTTCGAGGTCACCCTGGACCAGCGCGAGTGCCTCGTCCGAGAGGTCGACGACCCGGGACGGGTCCCAGGGCAGTTCCAGGCCGCTGTGGTGCAGCACCCGGTCGATCACCCCGGCCGTGAACCCCCAGACCAACCGCCCGGCGACCGCGAAGGCCGGCCCGACGTGCCCGGACGGGTGCCGCAGCCGGACCCGGTTCGCCGGGTCGGCCAGGTCGGCGATCGACACCCGGAACACCGCGCCGGTCTCGCCCAGGTCCACCGGGCGCACCGGCGACTCCTCGCGCCACCAGCCCAGCACCGGGGTCACCACGAAGCTGCTCACCGGGATGTACAGCCGGGGCAGCTCCGCGAAGACCTGCACCCCGGCCGGGTCCAGGCCGGTCTCCTCCCAGGACTCGCGCAGCGCCGCCGCGATCGGGCCGGGACCGTCCGGGTCGCCGTCCTCCGGGTCCAGCGCACCGCCCGGGAAGGACGGCTGGCCGGCGTGCGAGCGCAGCGAACGGGCCCGCTCGATCAGCAACAGGTCCGGACCGTCCGGTCCCTCGCCGAACAGCATCAGCACCGCCGCCGCCCGACCGCCCTCACGCGGCGGCAGGAAGCGGCTCAGCTGCTCCGGCAGCACCCGCTCGGCCGCGTCCCGGACCGGCTCCAGCCAGCCCGGCAGGCCGTTCCTCTCGATGGCCCCCTTGATCATGCGCCCACCACCAGGTCCGCGACCCGCCCCTGGTGGGCAGCGGCGTCGGCCCGGGCGGCGGCCTCGCCGGGGAAGTCCGACGGCGGCTTCAGGCGTTGGCCGGGCTGGCCGCCCATCTCGTACTTGAGCAGCTTGCGGGCCTTCTCCGGGTCGGTCTCGCCCTCCCCGTACGCGGGGCAGAGCGGTGCGATCGGGCAGGCCCCGCAGGCGGGCTTCTGGGAGTGGCAGATCCGGCGGCCGTGGAAGACCACCCGGTGCGAGAGCATCGTCCACTCCGACTTCGGGAAGATCTCGGCGACGGCCAGCTCGACCTTCACCGGGTCCTCCTCGGTGGTCCAGCCGAACCGCCGGGCCAGCCGCCCGAAGTGGGTGTCCACGGTGATGCCGGGGACCCCGAAGGCGTTGCCGAGGACCACATTGGCGGTCTTGCGGCCGACACCGGGCAGGGTCACCAGGTCGGCCAGCCGGCCCGGGACCTCACCGCCGAAGTCGTCGCGCAGCGCGATCGACAGGCCGATCAGGGACTTCGCCTTGTTCCGGAAGAACCCGGTCGGGCGGATGATCTCCTCCAGCTCCTGCGGGTTGGCCGCCGCCATGTCCTCCGGGGCGGGGTACCGGGCGAACAGCGCGGGCGTCGTCTGGTTCACCCGCAGGTCCGTCGTCTGCGCCGACAGCACGGTGGCCACCAGCAGCTGGAACGGGTTCTCGAAGTCCAGCTCCGGGTGCGCGTACGGGTACAGCTCCGCGAGCTCCCGGTTGATCCTGCGCGCCCGCCGCACCATCGCCAGCCGGGACTCGGGCTTCCTCGGCTTCGCGACCGTCTTGGCCGCGGTCTTGGCCGCGGTCTTCCGGACCTTGCTCTCTGCCATGCACGAAGGCTACGCCGCCGAACCGATCGGCCGGGTAGGAACCCGTCAGCGCGGGAGGTCCGTTCGGACGGACCGGCGGCAGCGGTGGGCCTCGCCGGTCAGGCCTTCACCGGTCACGGAACTCCCGGTTCGTGACCGTGGGCCTGACCGGCGCCGGTCCCGGGGGTCGCTCGGACACATCCGGCCGGACGGCCCAGGGCCGGGACGGCCCGGAGCCTGAATTGGCTCCGGGCCGCACTGCCAGCCCTCGGATCGCCGTCGCCCGTCAGACCTTCTGGAGGCGGAAGGTCAGAGCCAGGCCGTCATCCGTGAAGGGGGAGCCGTACGCGTCGTCCCCCTCGCCCTGCAGGTAGTCGGCGGCGAGGACCTCCTCGGCGATGAGGGTCGCGTGGGCCGTCAGGGCCTCTGCGGTTTCCGTGGACGTGGAGGTCCAGCGGAGCGCGATCTTGTCGGCGACGTCGAGACCGCTGTTCTTCCGGGCCTCCTGGATGAGACGGATCGCGTCCCGGGCGAGACCGGCCATCCGGAGTTCCGGCGTGATCTCCAGGTCGAGGGCGACGGTGGCGCCGGAGTCGGAGGCCACCGACCAGCCCTCGCGCGGGGTCTCGGTGATGATGACCTCGTCGGGGGAGAGGGTGATCGTCTCGCCGTCCAGCTCGACGCTGGTCTGGCCGTTGGCGC
>NZ_JBSFJV010000174.1:0-9015 GCF_053598235.1 Kitasatospora sp. NPDC001159 | reverse complement strand
CCTGCCTTAGGGGCGGGCCAACAAACGCCTCCTCCCCCCAGGGGGGGGGGGTGCGGGGGGAAGTCGGCCGGGCCGACTTCCCGCTCCACACACTTCCGGGCGGGTGAGCCGGTGTCAGTGGCGTCTGATCGACTGCTCCCCGGGAGCGAGACGGATCGAGACGAGGGGGTGGCTGCCGGGATGGGTGTGCTGACCGACTACTTCCGGGCGCCGGATGCGGCAACCGTCGCACGGGCCCTGGAGATCACGGGCGGCGGGCGGCCCGAGTTCAATGACGGATCCGGCGGGGGATCCGGCGAGGGCTTCGACGGCGTCGAGGCCAAGCACGTCGATCCGGTTGTCATGCTGGGGCAGCTCGTCGCGGCCGTCCGCCAGGAGGCGTGGCGGGCCGATCTGGTCGTGGCGGCGGCGGTCTGGCCGACCACCCCGCCGCCCGGACCGGACGGCTTGGAGGACGAGGACGACCCGTGGGTCACCGGCCCCTGGGTGACCGGGCTCGACGACGCCACCCGGGACGCCCTCGCCGGGGTGCCCGACGCCCGGGTGCAGGAGGCCGTCGCGCAGTGGGCGCTGGCGGAGGAGTGGGGCGGCGCCGACCCGGCCGATCTGCTGCCGCTGGCCGAGGAGTTGATCGCCCTCGCCCGCCGGGCGCGCGCGGCGGGCGAGCGGCTGTACTGCTGGATCTGCCTCTAGCCACCGAGGATCGGGGTGGCCCCGGTCGCGGCGAGGGAGAGGTCCCAGAGGCGGGCGGCCGCGTCGGGGTCGACGGCGTACCGGCGGACCCTGCCGTCGTCCATCGGGTCGGCGGGGCCGGCGAGGTGGGCGACCTCGCAGTCCTCCAGGTAGATCCCGCCCCGGTCGGCGAGGAGCGAGGAGGTGGCCGCCCAGAGGCCGGTGGCAGCACCCTGGGAGGGGGTCTTGAAGTCGGCACCGACGACCGTGCCGCGCTCGTCCACCCAGCCGCGGTCGATCTGCTCCTGGAGCGTCATCTCCCGCTGCAGCCCGGTGATGATCTTGCCGGGGTGGAGGGCGAAGGCCCGCACGCCGTCCGTCCGCCCGAGCGCGTCGAGGTGCACGGCGAACAGCACGTTGGCGGTCTTGGACTGGCCGTACGCAAGCCACTTGTCTTACCCGGTACGGAAGTGCGGGTCGTGCCAGCGGATGTCGGTGAGGGTGTGCCCGGCGGAGCTGTTGACCACGAGGCGCGCGCCGCCCGGGGCGGCGGCCAGCAGCGGGTACAGCTCGCAGGCGAGGGTGAAGTGCCCGAGGTGGTTGGCCGCGAACTGCCCCTCCCAGCCGGGGCCGACGCGCCGCTGCGGGGTGGGGGCGACGAGGGCGGAGCAGGCCAGTCCGAGGGCATCGGCGCGACGGGCGAGGGGCTTCATGTGACACTCCGTTGGATGGCCTGCGGCCGAGCCGCCTCTTGGCGACGTGTTCGATCTTGCTCGGCCGCCGCCCCCGACCGGTATCGGGACCAACCCTGAACCGCCGGCCTGCGCGGCCGCCCGGGAGGCAAGTCCAGCTGGGGGCCGCCCGCCCACGCCGCCCTGCGGCGCCTGATCGCCTAGGTCGGCTGGCCGGTGCGGCGCAGGTCGTAGAGGTACGACTTGCCAGCCTTCCAGCTGCGCCAGGGGCCGAACGGCGGGAAGAGCTCCTCCCCGGTCTGCCCGAGCAGCGGCCAGCCGTTGGCGATCCCGTCGGCGCCGACCGTGCACCAGCCCCGCTCGGGCAGCCAGCGGCACCACACGTCCAGGTCCACCCGCTTGAACGACGGCCTGCCGTTGAACTCGCCGTCCTGGCGGTAGCGGTAGACCAGGCCGTCCAGGCGGCGGACGAACTCGAAAGGCACGGCGACTCCCCCAGTCGGACATCGGAGACGGACACAGCCACTTCGCCAGACCATCCTCCCGGTTGCGCAGCGCCTCCCGCACCTGAATATTTCAGTACGAGAAATATTCATGCGGACGGCTGCGTTCCGGTAGGTATTCGCGCGGGAGGTCCGCGCAAGGCTGGAAGGAGTGCCGCGCCGTGCGCGTAGAAGTCTGGAGCGATATCAACTGCCCGTGGTGCTACATCGGCAAGGCGCGGTTCGAGAAGGCCTTGGAGAGCTTCCCGCACCGCGAGGAGGTGGAGGTCGTCCACCGCTCCTTCGAGCTGGACCCGCACGCGCCGCGCGAGGCCCGTCCGGTCGTCCCGCTGCTCGCCGCCAAGTACGGGATGAGCCTGGAGCAGGCCGAGGCGGCGGAGGCCCGGATCGCCGAGAACGCGCGCGGCGAGGGGCTGCCGTACCTGGACGACGGGCGCGACGCGGCGAACTCCTTCGACATGCACCGCCTGCTGCACTTCGCCAAGGAGCACGGCCGGCAGGGGCAACTGCTGGACGCGCTGTACCGGGCCAACTTCGCCGAGGAGCGCTCCGCGTTCGAGGACGGGCGGCTGGTCGAGCTGGCCGTCGAGGCGGGGCTGGACGGCGAGGCGGCCGCTGCGGTGCTGGCCGACCCGGAGGCGTACGCGGAGGCGGTGCGCGAGGACGAGGCGACGGCGAGCGCGATGGGGGCGACGGGGGTGCCGTTCTTCGTCCTGGACCGGCGGCTGGGCGTGTCTGGCGCGCAGCCTGCGGAAACGTTTGTGCGTGCACTGGAGCAGGCCTGGGAGAGCCGGGTCTCCGTACCGCTGACTCCTCTCACGCCGAAGAAGTAAGCGGTTTGGAGCAGGAAGTCGGACGGGCCGACTTCCTGCTCCAAGGCCTGCTGGCTCATTCGGCGCGCCAGCGGTGGGCGTAGGAGATGTGCAGGCTCGCCGGGACGCCCTTGGCCGCACGGCCGGAGCCCCAACCCTCGTGGGTGAGGGTGCGGCAGTAGTGCGCGTCGGGGCGCCGACCGGGAGCCTCGCGACTGAACGCGTGCAGCTGGGAGCCCGTCCAGCGGAAGGCGGTGGGGCTGCCGGTGACCACGAGCGTGTGGGCCGCCCCGGCGAAGCGGAGCTGATCGCGCCAGCCCGTGAAACCGTGGCGCTCGTAGTCGACGGCCTCCTCGGGCGGGAAGTCGCTGGCCGGGAGGTCGACGGTGTGCGGGATCCCGGCGCCCAGCCGGGCGCGGACCTCCTTCCAGCGGGACGGCGGGAAGCCGAGGCTGTGGTGGACGAGCAGGAGGTCCAACCGGTCCTCGGACGGGATACCGGGCAGACCGGTCGGGCCGGTGTTGGCACGTAGCGGCAGGTGGACGAGGGAGCGCCTGGAGCGGGCGGCCAGGGCCCAGACAGTCGCGAGGTCCTCGGCGCCCTGCCGGTCGACGTGCAGGTCCATGAACCAGCTTCCCGGGCTCGCGTAGAGGAATGCGCCGGCCGTCTGCCGCGCCGGGGCGATCACCCGGTACTCGTCCCGGCCGAGGCGGACCTGGTGGATCTTCGTTCTCAGTCTCACCGGGTTGTCGTACCGGACTTCGGGGTGGGCTGTCCTGCGGATTCCTAGTCGTAGAAGAACTGGCGGAGGTCCTCGACCGAGCCGGGGCCGGTGACGAAGGCCTCGAACCGGGCGACCGCGCGGGGCGGCGGCGAGCCGTCGACGGGCAGTCGCCGCAGCCAAACCTCACCCTGCTCGCCGACCGCGTAGACGGCGGAGAGCAGCTCGGCCATGCCCGCCGGGCGGGGCGGGGTGGTGCCGACGACGGGGACGAGTTCCCAGCCGCCGGCCCGGGCGGCGAGGCGGAGCACGCCCGCCCAGGTGGCGATGCGGCAGAGCCGTACGCGCAAGGAGAGTTCGGTGGACGGGTCGGGGTACCCGAATCCGATGGTGGCGGCGGCGATGTCGTCCATCACCTGGCGCTCGACGGGGGTGCGGATCCAGCGGCCCTCCTGAGCGTCCTCGATGGCGGCGTCCCACCACTCCCAGGCGTCGTGCAGGCGGGTCGCGAACTCGTCCATGCGGTCAGGCTAGTGGGAACGGGGGTTGAGGCGGGTCGCCAGCCAGGGAGAGTTACGGCCGGCGGCCTCGCGGTAGGCGATGCGCTGGACGGCGAAGAGCAGGCGGTAGAGGTTGAGGGCGGTGTCGGAGTCGTCGGCGGCGAAGCCCAGGTGGTGGATGAAGGTTTCGAGGTCGGGCCAGTAAAGCGGACGAGGACACGGCCATCGAGGATCTTGCCCGTGGCGGCGGACGGAAAGATCAGGCCGAACTTGCGGCCACGCTCGTGGAGTTCGGCGAGGAGCGTGCGAATGTGGTCGTCGGTGTAGGCCCGGATCCGGGGGTCGGTGGGCTTCATCGGCTGACGGGGGCGGGGGCGGGGGTTCACGCGGTGGCCTCCAGTTCGAACCAGACGACCTTGCCCTGCTTGCGGGGGTCGGCACCGAAGCGGTGGGTGAGGGCACGGACGAGGTGCAGGCCCCGGCCGGAGAGGGAGAGCGGGTCAGCGGGGGTGCGGGGCTCGGGGAGGAGCGGGCTGTCGTCACAGACCGAGACACGGAGGAGCTGCGGGGACAGGACGAGGGTGACCAGCGGGGACGGACTCCCCGCGTGCTTCCAGGCGTTGACGAAGAGTTCGTGGAGCATCGGCCTCGGCGCGTCGACGGAGCCGGGCACCGGCGCCGTGCGGATCGACGAGCAGCAGCCCGGTGGCGTACATGCTCTGACATGGTCGCCCGGCGGGAGCCGAGGTCTGCCGCGAAGAGCTCCGCGAGGGCCGCCTCGGTATGGACGAAGAGTTCGGCGAGGCGGCCCTCGAACCGGACGGTCTCCCGCTAGGACTCGCCGTCGGCGACCAGGACGGCGAGGTCGAGGTCGCTGGTGGCGGTTGCGCGCCCGGCAGCGGTGGAGCCGCCCAGCACGACGGCGAGCGCGTCCGGGAAGCGGTCGGCCACCAGCCTGCGGGCCTGATCGATCATCTGCGAAGCATCCTGGAACACGGCGGAGCGAATCGCACGGCCTGCGGTCAGTCGGGGCGTCAGATCGTTCGAGGACAGCCGATCACGACTCGGCATCCCTTGTCACAGACCCGCGTGGGAGTCGTCACGGCGAAGTCAAGACGGCGCCAAAGCCGTGGCGCCCCGCTTCCTAACTGCGATATGAACGTCCCTCAGAAGGATCGCCGCCACGGCGGTCCGCAATGACGGGGGACGTCACATGAAGACCATCCGCAGCAGTCGCCGCGCCCTGGCCCTCGTCGGCCTGGCCGCGGCCGGCGCGCTCACCCTGACCGCCTGCAACGACGACGCCTCGTCGTCCGACACCGCGAGCACCCCGCCCGCGACCCAGGCGCCCGCCACGCCGTCGGCCGCGCCCACCACCCCGGTGCCCTCCATCTCGGCAGCGGCCCCGACCGGCGCCCCGACCGCCGCGGCGTCCGACTCGGCAGCGGCCCCGGCCCCGGCCGGTTCGACCGCGGCGCCCGGGACCACCGTGAAGATCGGCGACGCCGTCACCGTCCCGTTCAGCTCGGGCAGCACCAAGGGCACCGTCTCGCTCGCGGTCACCTCGATCGACAAGGGCGACCCGGCCGACCTCACCCCGCTCAAGCTGGGCGACAAGGCCGCCGGCATGGTGCCGTACTACGTCCGGTTCAAGGTCACCAACGTCGGCAGCACCGACCTGTCCTTCTCCAGTCTGACCCAGATGAAGGGCACGCTCCCGGACGGCTCGGAGGCCAGCGAGGTGATGCTGATCGGCACCTTCGACAAGTGCCCGCACCCGTCCTTCCCCAAGGGCTTCACCAACGGCCAGTCCATCACCTCCTGCGTGCTGGCGCTGGCGCCGCAGGCGACCAAGGTGGCGGGCGCCGAGTACTGGGCCGATCCGTACACCCTGGGCAAGGGCATCAACTGGAAGTGATCCGCCGGAAGTGATCGGCAGGTCGGGGGCGGCGCCGGGCGCCGCCCCCGCTCCGCGTTCCCGGCGCTGGCAACGACAACGCCTGCGACGCCTACGACACCTGGGCGCCGTAGATCTTCAGGAACGCGTCCACGCCCGCCCCGGCGATCCGCTCGACCTCCTCCTCGGCCACCGGCAGGGCGCCCCAGAAGGAGCGCTCCGCGACGCCGTGGAAGGTCAGCAGCGTGAACTGCTCGGCGGCCAGCTCCGGTTCGGCGACCGCCAGCAGCCCGCGCCCGGCGAGCGCCGCGAAGCGCTCCGCGAGGTCGCGCTGGGAGGCCACCGGGCCGGCCTCCAGCCAGGCCTCCAGCACGTCCGACGGGATGTTGGCCACCTCGGCGCGGATCGCCCGGCCGAGCGCCCCGTGGTCCCCCGCGGAGAGGACGGCGAGCGCCCGCTCGACCGCGAAGTCGGCCAGGTCCTGGCGCAGGTCCACCACCCGGTCCAGGTACTTCGCCATCAACTCCCCGATCTTCTCGGTCAGTTCCGCCGAGTTCTGGAGTGCTACCGACAGGAAGAGGGTCTCCTTGTCGGCGAAGTGGTTGTAGACCGTCCGCTTGGACACCCCGGCCTCGGCCGCGATCGCGTCCATGCTGGCCCGGACGTACCCTTCACGCCCGAACACCGTCATCGCGGCCCGGGTGATCGCCTTCCGCTTCTCCGGCCGTCCCGCTCCGCCCGTGGTCGCCACGGCGTTCTCCTTGTCCGTCGGCGCATCCGCCGACCCTCTCGAAAACTGCTCGGTGTAGTGTATGAAGTCCCGTGCACAAGCGGACTTGCCGCCGAACAGACGTGCTCTATGCTGCGTACGATCTCTACACCTCTGTAGAGCAAATCCGAAAACGGGCCTGCCCCCAGCAGAACCGGGAAACCGCGAACGGGAACCGGCCGGCCGAACACCAGCGTCCCGTACAGGCAGCGCCGCAACCGCTCTCCACAGCAGCCCGGCGCAGGCGCCGACCGAGGCGCGCCGATCACGGGAACACCAGGGGTGAGTGCGTGGCAGGGCAGCGAGGTCGGCCGTCCGACCAGGGTTCACAGCGACGGACGGCCGGCAGGCCCACCGGCCCTCAGCGCCCCTTCTCCGGCGGACCGGCCCTGCCCGCGGTGGCGGCCGTCGGACTGCCACTGGTGGGGGCGGTGATCGACGAGCTCTCCGGCCCCGGCATGGGCGCGGCCTTCAACGCGTGCGCGGTGCTCGGCATAGGCCTGGCCGCCGCGCTCAGCACCCGCAGGGGCTGGTGGTGGGTGGTCGCGGCCTCCCCGCTGGTCGTGCTGGGCGTGACGGCCGTGGTCGAGTTCGCGGGCGACAGCGAGAGGTACCAGGGCAGCAAGCTCGCCACCGGCTCGGCGAAGTGGGTGGTGAACGGCTTCCCGGTGATGGCGCAGGCCGCGGCGGCGGCCCTGCTGGTGATCGTGGTCCGGGTGGTCCGGGACCGGAGGAGGCAGCATGCCTGACAAGCCCGAGCAGCAGGAGGGCGGGCGCACCGCCGTCCGCAAGCCCGCGGAGGCCCCCGCCCACCGGAGTTCCCCGGCGCTGATCGGGGCCCGGGTGGTTGCCTGCACGGTCGGCTTCGCGGTCTTCGCGGCGAGCGGGGTGGTCTGGTACGAGTACACGTCGCTGACCGACGGGATGACCACCTCCAACGCGATCGCGGAGACGAAGAAGGACGCGCCCAAGCACCTGGACAACTCGGTCAACCTGCTGCTGATCGGTCTGGACAGCCGCAAGGCCATGGACGGCTCCGACCTGCCGCCGGAGGTCGTTCAGGACGAGCTGCACGCCGGCCACAGCTCCGAGATCGGCGGCTACAACACCAACTCGCTGATCCTGCTGCACATACCGGCCAGCGGCGGCAAGGTGCAGGCGGTCTCCGTCCCCCGCGACGACTACGTCATGACCTACAACGGGGACGGCTCCCAGCAGGGCATGCACAAGATCAAGGAAGCCTACGGCACCGCCAAGGACAACTTTGACCGGAGCCCGAAGGCCAAGGGGCTCAAGGGCGCGGACCTGGAGAAGGCCGGCCGTGACATCGGGCGGGCCGCCACCATCCGCACCGTCCAGACCTTCCTCGACCAGCCGATCGACCACATCGCCGAGGTCAACCTCAAGGGCTTCTACGACATCGCCAAGCAGCTCGAACCGATCGACGTCTGCCTCACCCACGACACCAAGGACCCGGCCATGGAGGGCCAGGGCTCCGGTGCCGACTTCCACAAGGGCATCAACCACCTCAACGCCTCCCAGGCGCTCTCCTTCGT
Organism: Kitasatospora sp. NPDC001159; assembly: GCF_053598235.1. Taxonomy (NCBI): domain Bacteria; kingdom Bacillati; phylum Actinomycetota; class Actinomycetes; order Kitasatosporales; family Streptomycetaceae; genus Kitasatospora; species Kitasatospora sp. NPDC001159. The sequence goes on along the minus strand of NZ_JBSFJV010000174.1, from coordinate 893 downwards.
CCGCCAGCGCCACAACCTGGACGGCCCGGACGGCAACAGCGGCGACTTCGCCCGCACCCACCGTCAGCAGGCCTTCATCTCCTCCGTCGTCCACAACCTCAAGCAAAAGGGCATTGTCGGCGACCTGGGCAAAATGAAAGGCCTGTTCGGTGTCGTGCAGGAGGACCTGGTCATCGACAACGAGTGGAACATCCTGGACTTCGCCCAGCAGGCCCCGGCCCTGACCGGCGGCAACGTCGAGTTCAACACCCTCCCCGTCGCCGACCTCAAGAAGGTGAACGGCCAGGAGGTCAACATCGTCGACCAGGGTCAGATCAAGAGGATCGTCAAGCAGGTCTTCGGCGGCGCCGACGCGGCTCCTGCTCCCGCCGCCACCGACACGGGGAGCAGCGCCCCGGCCAGCGCCGCCCCGACGCCCACCCCGACGCCGACAACGCCCACCAAGGCGGCCACCTCGGCCACCGTGGACGTGTTCAACGCCTCCTCGGCCGCCGGAGTCTCCTCCACCGCCGAGGCCAAGGCCCTGGTCGGCATGGGGTTCAAGGAGGGCAGGACCGGCCCCGCCGCCGCCAAGCAGAAGACCACCACGGTGACCTACGGCAAGGGCGCCAAGGACGCCGCCGACCAGATCGCCGCCCGCTACGGAGTCACCGCCACGGAGTCCGCCTCGGCCGGCGCCGACCACGTGGTGGTGACCCTCGGCACCTCGTTCACCGGCGTCGCCGCCGACAAGCCCGCCACCCCCACCGCCCCTGCCACCGGCGACCCGGCCGCCAACATCGCCAAGCAGGGCCCCGGCGTCGACGCCGAGTCCGACGGCGGCATCCCCTGCGTCTACTGACGCGCTCCTGAGCCTCCCGGCCCGGTGCCCCGTCCGGACGGGGCACCGGGCC
>NZ_JBSFJV010000173.1:0-9293 GCF_053598235.1 Kitasatospora sp. NPDC001159 | reverse complement strand
GCCACCCCTACGGGTGGCCGGCTCCGCTGCCGGGTGCCTGCGGTGCTGTGGCCCCGCTCCGGTGGGAGCGGGGCTGTCACCGGCCCCGAGACCGCGTCGTGCGCGGCTGAGTCTTGCTGCCGTGCCCCCGAGTAGGACGGCTGCGATGACGGCAGGAGGTGCGGCCCCACCGGCAGTGGGGCTGGACCGCCTCTGGTCGGAGTCAGCTTTCGGCGAGGATGTGGGACAGCTCCCGGTCAAGGTCGAAGTGACGGTGTTCGGTGCCGGGGGGCACCGCGGCGTCCGTCCGCTTGAGGAACGACTCAAGCGCCCGGGCCGGGGCCTCCAGCAGGGCTTCTCCTTCCGGAGAGCTCAGCGCGATGCAGACCACCCCTTGCCCGTGGCTGCGCGACGGCCACACCCGGACGTCGCCGGTACCGGTGGGTCGGTGCAGCCCCTCCGCGAGGAGATCTCGGGCGAACACCCACTCCACGGTCTCGTCGGCGCCCGTGTGGAACGTGGCGTGCACGGCATAGGGGTCGGCGGTGTCGTAGCGCAGGCCCGCGGGGACGGGCAGTGAGGACTCGCTGGACACGATGAGGCGCAGGTGCAGCTCGCAGCTGACCGTGGTGTTCATAAGCGCCATGGCCTTTCGCTCAGTGTGCGCTCGGGGATTCGCACGTCGGCGAACGGACCATCCCACCTCCAAGACCGATGTAAACCCCTCTGTCCCGATTCGGATGCGAGTCGTACCCCTTACGGCGCATTGCGGAATCGTCACGGAGTACCCGCCCGGGGCATTACCGGCGGTTCTTCTCGGCCGGTTTCCGGGTCCGGCATGCACTCGGTCTGTACGAAGTGCCAAGGAGGGCCGGGAACAGGGGATCGGGTGGTGCGGCCGGGCCCGACGAGTCGGCCGTGCGGTCGGGAGGGCGGGGCGGGGTCCGGGCCCCCGCCCGGGTGTACGGCGGCTGGCGCCCGTGGGCGGGGCCCTCCGCCGGGAGGGTGTCCGGAGCACCCTCCGGGATGCGGTAATGTTTTCCCTGCAGCCGGGCGATTAGCTCAGCGGGAGAGCACTTCGTTCACACCGAAGGGGTCACTGGTTCGATCCCAGTATCGCCCACCGGAATGCATTGTGATATGTGAGGCCCAGCCGATTGTCGGCTGGGCCTCACATGTATTTCTAGAATCCCCCCGAATCGCCGTCGCTAATCCGACTGAGGCTCAGTCATCTTCCGTGCGGAGCGCGAGTTCTGCGGGCGCGCCAGCCTCACCCGGAAGGGGCGAGTTGTACGACGTCCCCCAAACGGTGCTACAGTTCATCTCGTTGCCCGGGCGATTAGCTCAGCGGGAGAGCACTTCGTTCACACCGAAGGGGTCACTGGTTCGATCCCAGTATCGCCCACCGGACAGCACGCAGGCCCTGACCAGGAAACCGGTCAGGGCCTGCGGCGTGTTCGGGGCCGTTCCCCGCTACGCCGCCGCCTCGCAGCCGTGTTCGGGCTCCAGCCGACGGCCGCAGCCGCACCGGGCGGGCCGCAGCGGCCAGGACAGGTCCACCCGCTCCGGCGTCCCCGACCGGTCGAACCAGCTCTGCAGCCCCCGCGCCTGCGCCGCGTGCCAGACCGCCTGCCGCAGGTGCAGCTCCGCCGCCGTCAATCCGCCCAGCGCCGCCGGGTAGCGGGCGCCTATTCGCCGGGTCAGCGAGAGCGCAGCCGCCGCGTCCGCCGCCGCGTCGTGCGCCCCGGTGAGATCGACGCCGTAGTGTGCGCACAGGTCGGTCAGCGTCCGGCGGCCCTTGCGGTAGCGGTCCACGTGCTTGTCCAGCACCCGCGGATCCAGCACGAGCAGCCCGGCGCCGTCCAGCCCGCCGGTCAGCGTCAGCCCGTGGTGGCGGCGCAACTCCCGGTCCAGCAGCGTCAGATCGTACGGCGCGTTCATCACCACCACCGGGTGCCCGGCCCGCGCCTGGGCCGCCAGCGCGCGGGTGACCTCCGCCACCACCGCGCGGGCCGGCCGACCGTGCGCCCGGACCCGCTCGTCGGTGATGCCGTGCACCGCGCGGGCGCCGTCCGGGATCGGCACACCCGGATCGGCGAGCCAGGTGGTGGTCTGCGCCGGTGTGCCCGGGGTGAGCTGGACGACCAGCGCGGCCGAGACGATCCGGTCGGTCTCGACGTCCACGCCGGTGGTCTCGGTGTCGAAGGAGGCGAGCGGGCCGGTGTACCAGTAGTGCTGCATGACTGCCCCTCAGACGTGCGTTCCGCGCACTGGTGATACCCGGTTCTGACGCCCGCTCAACCCGTTTGGCCCAGGCCCGACCGGGGATCCTGCCCAAGGGCGCTCCGTCCGAATCCGGACGGGCCCGGAGCCGGGGGAGGCCACGGGGCGATGGCACTGACACAGCCGCAGCCCGAGGAAGCGGCGAAAGCGCTGCGGGGGAACCTCGCGGTCACCGCCTGCATGGAGACACTGCAGGTCGGCTATCTGCACGCGGTCGCCGCCGCATCCGGCTGCTCGCTCTCCCAGCCGTTCCCGGACAACGGCATCGACTGGCAGGTCAGCCACGGCTCCCGGACGCACGAGGTGGACGACGAGGTCACCATCAAGATCCAGCTGAAGGCCACCCAGCAGATCGCGCCCGACCCCGCCGGGCCGTTCTTCAGCTTCACCCTGGACAACGACCACCTGCGCAAGCTCGCCCGCGCCCGGGTCGCGGTCCCGCGCATCCTGGTCGTGATGCTGCTGCCGCGCCGGGTCGACCACTGGCTCCGGGCCCGCCCGGACGCCCTGGAACTGCGGCACTGCTGCTACTGGGTCAACCTGGCCGGCCACCCGATCACCGGGCAGCGGCGCACCAACGTCCGGGTGCCCACCGACAAGGTCTTCGACGACCGCGCGCTCTGCGACATCATGGCCCGGGTCGGCGCGGGCGGCAGCCCGTGACCGCCCGGCCCCGGCAGCGAGGAACTGGACCCATGACACTGCCGCACGGACCGGACCACCCGTCCCGGGCCCTGCCCGACCCGGCCACCGTCGACCCCGCGGTGCTGGCCACCCTGCTCGCCCGGCACGGCTGGGTCCGACGCGGCGGCCCCGCCGCCCGGTACGGACGCTGGACCCCGCCGGACGACGAACCCGGCACCAGCCTGCTCGTCCCCGCCGGCGACGGTTTCGACGACGCCGTGGAACTCCTCACCGACGCCGTCACCGCCCTCTCCCGCTCCCGCACCCCCTCCGCCCGCTCGATCCTGCTCGCCCTCGCCGTCCCCGGCGACGAACTGCGCTGGCGCCGCGAACTGGCCGGCCCCGCCGACGCCACCCCCTGGGACGATGCCGAGCGGCTCCAGCGGGCGGCGCGCGCGATGCTCGCCGCCGCGGCCAAGGCCGGCCGGACCACCGCCGGCTACTTCGGGGCCCGGCTGGACGGCCTCGCCGGGGACTTCCTGGACCGGGTCCTGGTCGTCGAACAGGGAGTCGTCGAGCAGGGCGCCGCCCTGACCGCCTACACCCCCGCCCCCGAGGGCCGGGCCGCCGTCACCACCCTGGTCCGCGCCCTGGAGGCGCTGCGCGAGGCCGTCGACTACCGCCGGGTCAGCGGCGGGCCCGAGGCCCTCGAGAACGCCGTCCGGTCCGGGGTCAGCCGCGAACTCGTCCAGGCCGTCGAGGATCTGGTGCGCGGCGCGACCGCCGCCCGGCTCACCGTCGCCTGGTCACCCGCCGCCGGAACCCCGGGCGGATTCGGCGACCGCCGGATCGACCTCGACTTCTCGCCCGGTGACCTGCCCGCCCTGGCCGAGGCCGCCGACCTGCTGGAGCGGATCGAGCCCGCCATCGACGTCACCGTGGTCGGCGTGGTCGTCCGACTCAAGCGCGCCGACCCGTCCGGTCCCGGCTCGGTCCGGCTGCGGGTGCTCGGCGGCGCCGACGTCCGCGAACTCAAGCTGCGCCTGCCCGACCCCGACTACCGGCTCGCCGCCGGGGCCCACCTCTCCGGCGTCCCGGTCCGGGTCTCCGGCCGGCTGGAGCGGCGCGACGGCTTCCGCCGACTGACCCGGGCCCACGGCCTTGAGCTGTGCGGTTGGGAGGAGGGCGACCGCGAGCAGTTGCTGAAGGGGCTCCAGGACGGGGGAGAGCGGACGTAGGTGCGCGGTGCGGGTGGCGATCTCGGTACCATCGTCACGCGCAGCGCAGTGTTGCGTCCTCTGAATCCAGCACGTCAGGAGAGACCGGTGACGGACGTCCGGGTAATCATCAGCCGCGAACCCGATCGGGAAGAGCGCGTGGTGACGACGGGCACTACGGCCGCCGAGCTCTTCGCCGACGACCGCTCGATCATCGCCGCCCGCGTCGGCGGCCAGCTCAAGGACCTCGCCTACGTCCTCCAGGACGGCGACGAGGTCGAGTCGGTCGCGATCGGCAGCAAGGACGGCCTCGACATCCTGCGCCACTCCACCGCGCACGTCATGGCCCAAGCCGTGCAGCAGCTCTACCCGGAGGCCAAGCTCGGCATCGGCCCGCCGGTCAAGGACGGCTTCTACTACGACTTCGACGTCGAGAAGCCCTTCCACCCCGATGACCTCAAGGCCATCGAGAAGAAGATGCAGGAGATCATCAAGCGCGGGCAGAAGTTCTCCCGCCGCGTGGTCACCGACGAGGCCGCCCGCGAGGAGCTGGCCGCCGAGCCGTACAAGCTGGAGCTGATCGGACTCAAGGGCTCCGCCGCCACCGCCGGCGAGGGCGCCGACGTCGAGGTCGGCGCCGGCGAACTCACCATCTACGACAACCTGGACGCCAAGTCCGGCGACCAGTGCTGGGGCGACCTCTGCCGCGGCCCGCACCTGCCCAGCACCCGGCACATCCCGGCGTTCAAGCTGATGCGCAACGCGTCCGCCTACTGGCGCGGCAGCGAGAAGAACCCGCAGTTGCAGCGCATCTACGGCACCGCCTGGCCGACCAAGGACGAGCTGAAGGCCCACCTGGACTTCCTCGTCGAGGCCGAGAAGCGCGACCACCGCAAGCTCGGCAACGAGCTCGACCTCTTCTCGATCCCCGAGGAGATCGGCTCCGGCCTCGCCGTCTTCCACCCCAAGGGCGGCATCATCCGCCGCGCCATGGAGGACTACTCGCGCAAGCGGCACGAGGAAGAGGGCTACGAGTTCGTCTACACCCCGCACGCCACCAAGGGGAAGCTCTTCGAGAAGAGCGGCCACCTCGACTGGTACGCGGACGGTATGTACCCGCCCATGCAGCTCGACGAGGGCGTGGACTACTACCTCAAGCCGATGAACTGCCCGATGCACAACCTGATCTTCGACGCGCGCGGCCGCTCGTACCGTGAACTGCCGCTGCGCCTCTTCGAGTTCGGGACGGTGTACCGATACGAGAAGTCCGGCGTGGTGCACGGCCTGACCCGTGCCCGCGGCTTCACGCAGGACGACGCCCACATCTACTGCACCCGCGAGCAGATGGCGGAGGAGCTCGACTCCACGCTGACCTTCGTGCTCAACCTCCTCCGCGACTACGGTCTGACCGACTTCTACCTGGAGCTGTCGACCAAGGACCCGGTGAAGTACGTCGGCAGCGACGAGACCTGGGAGGAGGCCACCCGCGTCCTGGCGAGCGTGGCCGAGAAGCAGGGACTGCCGCTGGTGCCGGACCCGGGTGGCGCGGCGTTCTACGGTCCGAAGATCTCGGTGCAGGCGAAGGACGCCATCGGCCGCACCTGGCAGATGTCGACCATCCAGCTCGACTTCAACCTGCCGGAGCGCTTCGACCTGGAGTACACCGCGGCGGACGGCTCGCGCCAGCGGCCGGTCATGATCCACCGCGCGCTGTTCGGCTCGATCGAGCGCTTCTTCGCCGTGCTGCTGGAGCACTACGCCGGTGCCATGCCGCCGTGGCTGGCCCCGGTCACCGTGACCGGCATCCCGATCACCGACGATCACGTGCCGTACCTGCTGGAGGTCGCGGCCGAGCTGAAGAAGCACGGGATCCGGGTCGACGTGGACACCTCGGACGACCGCATGCAGAAGAAGATCCGCAACGCCCAGAAGAGCAAGGTTCCGTACATGCTCATCGCTGGCAACGACGACGTCGAGGCGGGTGCCGTCTCCTTCCGCTACCGCAACGGCGAGCAGAAGAACGGCGTTCCGGTGGCGGACGCGGTCCAGGAGATCGTGGACGCGGTGAAGAACCGCATCCAGGTGTGACGCCGTAGTCGGACCATCACGCGCGGGGCAGGCTCTCGAAGAGTCTGCCCCGCGCGGCTTTGCAAGCACCGCTGGGCGAATATGCTGATCAGCATGACGACTGAGCCGGAACTGCAGCGGGGCGTCGGTGAGCCGGACGGCTTCCGCCGCTTGTGGACCCCCCATCGGATGGCGTACATCCAGGGTGAGAACAAGCCCACCGGCCCGGCTCCGGACGACGGTTGTCCGTTCTGCTCGATCCCGTCGCTGAGCGACGAGGACGGGCTGATCATCGCCCGGGGGAGTGCCGTGTTCGCGGTGCTGAACCTGTACCCGTACAACGGCGGGCACCTGATGGTGGTCCCGTACCGGCACGTGGCCGACTACACCGACCTGGACGAGGCGGAGACGGCCGAGCTGGCCGACTTCACCAAGAAGGCGATGACCGCGCTGCGGGCGGCCTCCGGGGCGCACGGGTTCAACATCGGGATGAACCAGGGCGCGGCGGCCGGGGCCGGGATCGCGGCGCACCTGCACCAGCACGTGGTGCCGCGCTGGGGCGGGGACACCAACTTCATGCCGGTGGTCGGCCACACCAAGGTGCTGCCGCAGCTGCTGGCGGACACCCGGAAGATGCTGGCCGAGGTCTGGCCGCAGGACTGAGCCGGATGCCCGTACGAAAGCCCGTACAAAAGGGGCCTGCCACCGAACTCCTCGGTGGCAGGCCCCTTTTGGTACGTCGGGGGCCGGGATCAGTCGGCGCTGAACTCGTCGACCTTGTACGGGCGGCTGCCCTGCGCCTCGGACTTGATGATCGAGGTGCGGTTCTTGAAGAAGCGGTCCGCGTCAAGGTCGTGCTCCTGGAGGAACTCCAGCGTCGCGGTGTGCACCGCGTTGAGCACCGGGACGGAGGCGTTGAGCGCGTTGTCGACCATGGAGCGGTTGTTCCAGGCGGTGGCGACCCAGGAGTGCCGCAGTCCGAAGGGCTCGGGCAGGCCGAGGCCGCCGCCGAGCCAGCCGAGCAGGCCGGGCATCCGGTAGAAGGGGGCGCGGACGGCCTGGCGGACCACCTCGTCGTTGTCGATCAGGGGGAGCTTGACGGTGCGCTCCTCCCAGAACTTCACCGTCTTGGCGACCGACTTCTCCTTGTCCTTGGGTTTGTCGAAGAAGACGCCCTGGACCGGGCCGAGCGCGTAGCCGGCCACCGAGATGCTCAGCACGTTGGCCAGCAGGGTCACCGTGACGGTGAACGTGATGACCAGCTTGCCGTCGTGGGTGATGAACTGGGTGGCCAGGTAGTGCCGGGGGCCGCCGGGGAAGGTTTGCTTGTCGGCGATGCTCTGCACGGCGAAGTCGCGCATCCGGTCGCCGTCCATGTCGGCGCTGCCGGGGCGGCTGATCTCGTCGGCGCCCTCGCTGATGTCGAAGACCACCCACTGCTTGATGTTGACGTTGGGGATGCCGCTGTTGGCGACGTGGCTGACGCCGAGGCCCTTGAGGTGGGCGGAGATCCGGCGGACCAGGTCCCAGGGGTGGAAGGCACGGAAGTCGACGTGGCCCTCGGCGGGGTGCAGGGCGTCGGCCAGGCGCCACTCGCCCCAGCGGCGGCCGGCGCCGAGGATGCCCTTCGGGCCGGCGTAGTGGTGGATGTTGGTCTCCTGCTCGGCGTCCAGGCGGCCGAGCTTGTCGCGCAGGTCGTTGGCCTTCTTGTCCAGGTCGTCGCGGGGGACGGCCTTGGCCACGGTGGCGGCGACCGCGCTGCCCGCGACCAGGTCCTGCCAGCGGGTGCGCATGTCCTTGGCGAAGCGTTCGACGATCCGGCGGGCGAGGTACCAGCCGATCACCGGGGCGAGCATGGTGATCCGCAGGTAGATGCCCAGGACGCCGGCCGCCGGCGGGCGCAGCACGAGCAGGACCGCGAGGGCGGCGGCCGCGATCAGGGCGAGGCCGCCGTAGACGTCGGCGCCGCGGGTCTTGTCCCGCTTGAGCCAAGCGCGCAGTTGGAAGGCGCCGAGCCAGATCAGGGTGCCGGGGAGGAAGAGCAGGCCGGTGACCACGGTGACGGTGCTGAGCTGCCGGTCACGGGCGGTGCGCAGCTCCTCGGCGGCCAGGCAGTGTTCGACGACCTGGCGGGTGTCGACACCGAAGGAGGGGACGAGGGGCTTGCGGTCGCCGCCGAGGGCGCGGGAGATCAGCGCCTTGCTGAAGGCCTCGCCGAGGTTGGGGCGGAAGAGGGCGAAGCGGCCCTTCTTCGCCGTGACGTCGGTGACGGCCGTGACGAAGTCCTCGATCTCGCCGTCCCGGTAGGCGGCCGAGGAGAGCGCCTGGGTGACGGCGGTCTGCGGGCCGGCGTCGGTCCGGGGTATCTGCGCACCCGGGGTCATGTCGAGTGTGGTCACGGTGGCGTCCCCTCCTCCCCTTGTCAGCGGCAGGTTACCGTGCCGTGGCACCCCCGCGCGGATGATCGTCTGAAGTGCCGTCACGAACCGTCACGATCGAGCCGCACCCGGCCTGAGAGGCATGATGCCCAGCTTCGGCCTGGTCGATACCCGCCCGGACCGAGCGTGTTGGGGGGTGCAGGATGGATGGTGAAGCTGATGAAGGGGGTTGTCGTGAAGGATCCGGTGCTGGTGTTCGACGGGGACTGCGCGTTCTGCTCGTCCTGCGTGCGGTGGGGGGAGAAGTACCTGCGGCAGACGCTGGCCTCGGGGGGCTGGGAGGCGGTGCCGTTCCAGTTCGCGGAGCTGTCGGAGCTGGACGCGCGCGCGGGCGGCCTGGGCGAGGTGTCGGCCGAGCGGGCCGAGCGCGAGGTGCTGTGGGTGACGCCGGCCGGCCGGGTGTACGGGGGCGCGCAGGCGGTGGCGCGGTTGCTGATGCGCTCCGGGGGCGCGTGGGCGTACCTGGGGGCGGTGCTGACCCTCGCGCCGGTGCGGCCGGTGGCGGCCCTGGCGTACCGCTGGGTGTCGCGCAACCGGCACCGGATGCCCGGGGGCACGGCGGCATGCGCGCTGCCCAACCGCAAGGCGGTCGCGCACTCCTGAGGCGTGTCTGACGACGGCCGAGGCAACGAAGGCCACGGCAACGAAGGCCACGGCAACGAAGGCCGAGGCAACGAAGGCCGAG
>NZ_JBSFJV010000172.1:0-9367 GCF_053598235.1 Kitasatospora sp. NPDC001159 | reverse complement strand
GCCCCGACACCAGCACCCTAGGAACCCAGCCCACCCGAGACGGCAGATACCTATGCCAAACCACCCAAAAGGTCACTCATTCCGAACTGCACCCAAGTCGCTGCCCGTTACCGAGCCCGGACTCGTCCTGGTATCCCTGATCCTCTGGCTCCGCGGACCCGCAAAATCATCAATTATCGGACACGCCGCAGTCGGAGGGCGGCAGCAGCGTTCCCAGCGGGCCAAGGTCCAAATTGAGGTCATCCATGGTCAGGCCGTACCGGGCGCAGAGCTCGCCCATACGGTCGTGGAGGGCCATGAGGGTAGCTCCGAGGGTCTCCTCCTGTTCCTCGCTGAGGTCGCCGGTCTCGACGCGGTGGATGGCCTGACGCTCCATGAGCTGGCGTAGGAGTTCGACGATGGTGAGGACGAGTTTCATCAGGTCCCGTTCGACCCTTTCCGGGTCGGTGGAGATCCTGCGTGGCCGCCCCGGCGGCGTGCCGTGGGCCGGCGGCGGACTGTCGTGGGATGTCGCGGGCAGGAGACGGAAGGCGCGGGCAGCGGCTTCGGCCACCTCGTCGAACCGGCCGCGAGGCCGGCGCGCGTCACCGGTCATGGCTGTTCCCGCCGCGGGCGCGGCCGATCATGCGGGGGGCGGGGTTCTGTTCGCTGACGGACAGGATGAGTGCCCGCAGGGAGATTCGGACGAGGTCGATGTCCGCGATGGACAGGATGACATCGCCCGTGAGGACCACGCCTCCGCTGAGCAGCCGGTCCAGCAGGTCGATCAGGGCTGCCTGGCGTTGCGGCACGGTTGCCGGCCGCGGGCCGGGGGCCGTGCCATCAGGGTCGTTCATGGCGTGGCCTCTTCCGGGAGGCCGGGGGCGGCGAAGGAATAAGGGGCCCACGGCCCGGTGACGACGACGCGGACCCCGGGCAGGGCGGAGGCCGAGCGCAGCACGTCGGCTCGGAACGCCTCGCCGTGTTCCAGCGGTACGAGGTAGGCGTCGTTGAGGACGTTCACGCCCGGTTCGATGGCCAGCTCGCCTTCCTGCGGCCGGTGCCGGACACGGTCCACGGCATGGGCCAGGGCTGCTGCCTCGATCAGCTCGGCCCCACGCCCGGCTACGCGGAGGGCGTCCTGTTGTGCGTCCCGGTCGGCCCGGCGCCGGCGCAGGTAGGCACGTCCGGGGCTGAGATCCGGCTCGGGCAGAGGTGCTGGCGGTCGGTCAGGTGGGGCGTCGACGTACAGCTTCACACCCCATTCCACGTACCCGGTCAGGCGGGACAACCGGTCCACGAAGACCTCCAGCCCGTCGTCGAGCATGTTCCGCACCCGGTCGTCGTCGAGATACACCGTTGCCAGGCGCAGCGGAACGACAGTGGTGCACGCCGAGATCGCCTCGACGACGCCGTTGTGGGAGCGGGCAAGCGCCTCCAGCCACTCGAGGTCGTCGAGGTGACGGGGCAGGGCGGTCTCGTCGAAGTCTTCACTGGGCACGGGGCTCACGGCTGCCACGATGTCCCTGCCGCGAGTGTCGGACACCAGGTGGACCGGTGCGTCCACGACGCCGGTCAGGCCTTCCACGGTCCGCTGCAGGCCGGCGGCGGGCCGTGCGACGGCGTAGGTGTAGGCGAGCCGCTCGGGGGTCATGGCTCACCCCGGGTGGTGTTGCGGGTCCTGGGCGCGGCTCGCTTGGGGCGGGTAGCGGGGCGGCTTCTGTCGTGGCTCTCGGTCTGTTCCTCGGCGGGTGACAGGGCGGCAGGGTCGGCGCGAAGGGCGTTGATCTGCTCGCGCAGACGCCGGTTCTCCTCGATCTGCTCGCGCAGGAACCGGTTCTCCTCTTCCAGGGAGGGGCCGCTGTCCGCCCGTGAGGACAGCGAGGGGTCGTGCTCCCACCAGTCGATGCCCATCTCCTTGGCCTTGTCCACCGAGGCGATCAGCAGGCGCAACTTGATGGTGAGAAGTTCGATGTCGAGAAGGTTGATCTGGATGTCGCCCGCGATGACGATGCCCTTGTCGAGGACGCGTTCCAGGATGTCGGCGAGGCTGGCGGAGGACTGCCCGTAGGGCGGCGCGGACCTGGAGGGAAGGGAGCCGAGGCGGTTGGCGATCGGGTCTGTCACGGCTCGGCCTCGTTTCGCTGCCGGGTGCGTGCGGGTGGGGTCACGTGTCGTCGTCGGGCTGTCTGCGAGCCCTGATCTCGTCCAGGCGGTCAAGGAGTTCGTCCTCGCGGCGGTCGAAGGTCTCCTCGTCGATTTCTCCCGCCAGGAGAGCCCTCTCGAGTGCGGCGAGCTCCCGTTCGACGGGCGCAGGGTCGTAGTACTCGTCCTCCGCGACCTCGACAACGCGTTCCAGCACCCACACGGTGCCGCGCACCGGTGCGAGCGGGAATGTCAGGATCTGGGTGAGCAGGCCCACGGGGTGCCTCCGCTAGACGAAACTGTAGGCGGGCAGCGGGCCGTACAGTCGAAAGTCGAAGTCCCGGCCCAGCTCGTGGATGAGCCCCTTCTCCGCGGCGAGGAACGGCTCCTGGTGTTCCTCGTCCACCAGGAAGGAGATGTTGAGGAAGTCGTCCCCGGTGGGCTCGGAGATCCTCTCCTGGAGGGTGTGGGGGCGCAGCGCCTCGATGACTCCGGAGGCGAGCGCCTGATGGCGGGCGAGGACTTCCTGGGTGACGAGTTCGCCGAGCGCCAGCGAGAGGTCCGGGCCGGCGTCGCCGGCCTTGATGTCGTCGTTGAGGCGCCTGGCCTCGGGTGACTCCTGGAGGATCTGACGCAGCAGCACGTCCCCCTCGATGGCCGCCTTCAGGTGGTACTCGGCGCAGCCTTCCAACGCCGCCAGACGCTGGGTGTACTCCTCCCGGCGCTCCTCGAGGACGCGGCGTACGGCGTCGTCGTCGGGGGCGGTGAAGCCGAAACGCAGGGGCAGGACGGCGCCGGTGGTCATCAGGCGCTCTTGGACGGCCTGGTGTGCCATCAGGTCGCGTCGCTTGGGCCGCAGGCCCTCGGGGGCTTCACTTACGACGGCGCAAAGTGTGTCCACGCACACGGTCCGTAGTTCGGCCGGGGCTTCGCCAACTCCCGTCAGGCCGTCGAGGTTGCGGGGGTGTGTGGCGGCGGTGATGGAGTAGACATAGAGGGTCACGTCATTCCTCCCGTTGCCTGGTGGGCCGGCGGGTGGGCCTCGCGCGCTTCGGTTCGGCTTCCTCTTCCTCCTCGTCCTTGTCGCGCCCCAGGTGGAGGGAGTCGGTGATGGCTTCGACGGCGCCGCCGATCGCCCCCTTGCTCTTTCCGCGCGCTCCGCCCTCGGTCACTTTCCCGACGATGTCGGTGAGCTGGGCCGGTGCCTTGCGCCCGGATTCCAGATCCAGGCGGTTGCACGCCTCGGCGAACCGGAGGTAGGTGTCCACGCTGGCGACGACGATCCGGATATCGATCTTGAGGATCTCGATGCCGACCAGGGAGACCCGGACGAAGACGTCGATGACCAGACCGCGGTCGAGGATCAATTCGAGGATGTCGTAGAGGTTTCCGGTGCTCCCGCCGCGGGAAACACTGGCTGAGCTTTGCGGCACCACAGTCACGGTGCCTCCCTTCGCCGGCCCGCCGTCGCGGCGGGAGCGGATGATTCCGCTCCGTCGCGGGTGGCGGGCTCTCAGGTACGGCGGTCGATCTGTCCACGGGTGTAACGGCGGATCCGCTCGTACGCCAACAGTTCGCCCTCCTCGTCGAGCGACACTCGGTAGCTGGCCATCACGCTGGTCGTCTCCGGGATGCGCTCCAGTTCCACCACCTCCACGTCGGCCCGCCACCCATCCTCGGAGGGCTTGAGCGCCGACACGGACTCGGGTACACGCCCCAGGAGTTCCGCGAGTTGCTCGGCGGCAGCGCACATCGCCTGTGCCGCGGAGACCCGGCGCCGAGGGCGGCGTCCCGCGTCCTGATCCTCGCTCGCCGCCCGCCTGGTCCCGGCACCGCTGGGGCGCGCAGAGGTCGGATCCGTGCGGGCAAGCCTTCTAGGCCTGACGCCGTCCTCTCTCTTGTCTGGGGCCATCTTCTTCTCCGGGATCGGAGGCGACGCGCTGTGAGATACCGCTGTGCGTCCGCCTACAGCTATTCCATGATAGACGGCATTCCTCCTGAATTCCGGTGACAGCTGTTCTCGCCCGGCCTGCGGCGGCCACGGTCCGCGAGCCCGGCCCCCTACGCCCGTTGTCGGCGAGGACCGCGATGGCCTGGTCGGCTGACGCAGGCTGGTGACCCTGACGGAAACGGTCGCTGCCCACGTGGCGCATGCCTGCCGCTCTGGCCAGACTGGAAGTACGGAGTCCTGGCACGGGCCAGGGGCCGCACTCTGCCCGCCCGGTACTGCACGACCTGGGCGGGTGCCGAGCAGGTGTCATCGGCCGCCCCACCCGTACGCCCGGTCCCGCCGATGCAGAGCCTCCCAAACACCCCCGGGCAGGACGAGGGGCATGGCGCAGGCCGCTCGCGTCGCACCGGTCCACGGAGTGACCGAGTGCCGGAAAGGACGACCCCATGAAGGACACCACCAAAGTTGCTCTCGCGGCGGCGGTCGCCGGCGGGTATGTGCTCGGCCGCACGAAGAAGGGGCGGCTCGCATTCGCCGCCGCGACGTACCTCGCAGGCAGGCAGTTCGGGCTCAATCCGCGTCAGCTCGCCACCGAGGGGCTGCGGCGGCTTGGCGAGGTGCCGCAGGTCGCGGAGCTGAACCAGCAGGTCCGGGGAGAACTGCTCGAAGCCGGCAAGCACGCGGTGGCAGCCGCGGCCAACCGTCGCATCGGGGACCTTGCGGACTCCCTGCGGGAGCGCACCCTGAACGTGGGCAAGCCGAAGGAAACGGAGGAGGAGCCGCACGACGAGGAGGAGCCCGAGGAGGAGCCGTACGACGAGGAGGAAGAGCTGGAGGAGCCGTACGACGAGGAGGAGGAGCCCTACGACGAGGAGGAGCCCGAGGAGGAGGAGCCCGAGGAGGAGGAGCAGGAACCGGAAGAGGAGGAACCGGAGGAGCTCGAGGAGGAGCCCGAGGCCGAGAAGGCGCCACCGCGCCGCAGGCGTCCATCGCGGCCCGGGGGAGCTGCTGCCGAGACCGAAGAGCGGCCGCGCTCACGTTCCTCGCGGACGGCCCCGAAGCCGGCGTCGAAGTCCGCCCCCGCGCGCAAGCCCGCCAAGAAGGCCGCTGCCCCGGCGAAGAAGACGGCCCCGGCAGCGAAGAAGGCCCCCGCGAAGTCGGCTCCGCCCGCCAAGCGCTCGTCGACCCGCTCGACTCCGTCCAAGACGGCCGCCGCCAAGGCTCCGGGCAAGAAGACGGCCGCGCCCGCGAAGAAGGCCGCCGCCAAGACGTCCACGCGGTCCACCCGGCGGAGGTAGGTCATGGCCAGGACGGAACAGGAGGCTCCTGGGATATCGGGCGTCGACCGGCTAAAGGGGGAACTTGTTCACTACTTCCAGGCCCAGCTGGAGAACCTGGTTGAGAAGGCCGGCGACAAGGTCGCCGATGTCACGGGCCAGCTGGGGGAAGTGGCCCAGAACGGCGGCGTGCTGCCCAAAGTGGGCGCACGCGTCCTGCAGGGCGACTCACCGATGAAGGCGTTCCTCGCCGAGAAGGCGAAGAGCGTGAAGGACAACTTCGTCGAGAAGGTCAAGGGAGTCTTCGGCGGCGGCAAGGCCGGCCGGAAGGCCGGCAAGAAGGTCATGAACATCGTCGAGACACTCGACGTTGGGGTGCCCGTACGGACTGCCTACGACCACTGGACCCAGTACGCAGACTTCAGCGGCTTCGCCAAGGGCGTGCTAGACGTCTCACAGGGCGACGAGGTGACCACCGACTGGAAGGTCAAGGTCGGGCCCTCGAAGCGCAGCTTCAAGGCGACCGTCCAGGAGCAGGTCCCGGACGAGCGCATCGTGTGGACCTCGACAGGCGCCAAGGGCAGCATCCGCGGAGCCGTCAGCTTCCACGAGCTCGCTCCAACCCTGACGCGCATCGTGCTGGTGGTCGAGTACTACCCCTCGGGGCTCTTCGAGAAGACCGGGAACATCTGGCGCGCCCAGGGCCGCCGTCTGCGCCTGGACTTCAAGAACTTCCAGCGGCACGTTTCCCTCACCAACGACGAGGCCGAGGGCTGGCGTGGCGAAATCCGCGACGGCGAGGTCGTACGCACCCACGAGGAGGCCATGGAGGAGGAAGCCGCTGAGAACGACCAGGAAGCGGAGGAGTACGAGGACGAGGGCGAGCCCGAGGAGGAGTTCGACGAAGAGGAACCCGAGGACGGGGAGTACGACGAGGGGCCGGAGGACGAATACGAATACGAGGGCGAGGGCGAGGACGAGGACGAGGACGAGGACGAGGCGGTGGCTGAGGAAGGGGAGGACGGCGACCGGGGCGGCGCCGACGACGAGGACGACGAAGACGAAGACGACGAAGACGACGAAGCACGCTACGAGGAGGACGAGGAGTGAGCGCGTCGTGACTCCGAGCCGGTGCGCTCCCCACCCAGTCGTCGTCAAGGCCGTCGGAGGAGTGCTGCCCTCGCTGACCTTCGGCCCCTCCGGCTTCCGCTATGCCCTGCCACAAAGAGGTGTGAATAGAAACAAATGGGGCAAGAGCGGAGCTAGTGATTGACTCCCAGAGGAACGAGGACAGGATGAGCGCGGGGAAGAAGGTCAAACACACCGCGGAGACGGCTAAGGGCAAGGTCAAGGAGGTCACGGGAAAGGCCGTTGGCAACGAGTCCCTTGTCGCGAAGGGCAAGGCCGAGCAGGTCAAGGGCGACGTTGCCCAGGCCGGACAGAAGGTGAAGGACGCCCTGAAGCCCTAGCAGCGCCCGGGGAGGGGCCGGCCGCCCGCGTATTCGGTGCATGGTCATGCCAGGTCGCCGACCGAGCGCGGGTGGCCGGTTCTACACCAGCACCCCACCCGTCAGCACTCTTCCCGTCGCCACTCGCCCGGCCTGCGGGCGGGCTCGGCTTTAGGCGGAGGGCGGCGCACCGCAAGGCCGCGCGGACGGCATTCTGATGTACGGCCCGATTGGAGCCCTCGTCGTTCTCGTCGTCCTGCTCCCCGGTTGCCCGGTGGCGGTTTTGACGCTCGGTCGCCTTGAGGCTCGCCTGCTGAACTTTCGTCGGCCCGCGCAGGCGCCGCCGCCCGGTCAGCCCCCTGGACCGCCGCGTGACGGCTGAGCGGCGGGACTCTCCCGGGTAGCCCCCGGTCGCGAACGGGCCGCGATCCGGGGGCTGTGAAGCAGGTCGGCAAGCCGACGCGGCGGCAGCCGTGCCCGGTCCCCTCGGCCGGACGAGCCGGATGAGAGGGCGCCCGGGCGGTCCGCCGAGGCTGTCGTCCGGAACGCCGCCGGAGGCGCGGATCAGCCGACCCAGGATTGGGTACGCGCCGTCCGCGCGCGCCGCCGGCGGACAACCACGGCCAGGACGCACACGGCCGCCCCTGCCAGGGCCAAGGTCAGCGACTTGCGGGAGACCCGGCCGGTCCGTACGGCGGCTTCCCGCAGCGGCTCCGGAGTCTTGTCCTGAACGGTGTGGGCAACGGCCGCCGCCGTGTGCGCCAGATGCTCCTTGGCATGGGAGACCGCGGCCTGGCCCGAATGGGTTGCCTGGGTGGCCCTGTCACGCGCATGGGCGGTGGCGACCGCCGTCGTACTGTGCAGGCGGTTCTTGGCCTGTGCCGCCCTCGCCTGGACCTGGGTCGTGCCCTTCATCTTGGACGTGATTTCCTCGATGCTCTGCCCGAGTCGCTGTCGGGCGTGCTCAATGGACTCACGCAGGCCGTCACCCGCGTTCGAGGAGCGGTCGGCATCAGGTGTGTTTGTCATGGGTGGACCCTTTCCTGGATGTCTGGATGTCGGTCTCTGAGCGGTCATCTGCCCGGGAACGGAGGAGGCGTCTGCCCGGATACCGGAGGCGCGGCGCGGTGCGCCGACGGCCGCTACCAACGCCTGTGCGATGGTGGTGACGACGACGGCCGCGACACCGGATAGCCGCCGGCGTCTATCCCCGACGGCCTCGCTCAATCATCCGCCCTGCGGATGGCCGAGACACGGCGACGTGCTGGGCAGGCATCCACAGCGAGCAGCGCCGCCCGTCCGCACCGCTGTGTGCCCGTCCCACCACCCGTGTTCGCCCAACAGACCCTTCTCGCCGCCGAGCGCCGCCTCGCTGCCCAGCTCCAGCACGCCCTCCTGCCGGTGTCCCAGCAGTCCCTGCGCCTGGCCGGGCTCAGGCGGCCTCAGCCTCCTCCGGTGCGGCTGCCGGAGCAGGTTTGCGTCAACCGGCCGGTGGTATACGTCCAGATGGACACCGCCCGGCCGCCTGGCCGCGGCTCCGGGCGCCCATCGCGTACCGCATCAGGGAAGACCCAATGATCATCCTCGGCGTCATACTGCTCATCATCGGCTTCGTCACCGGGATCTCGATCCTGTGGACCATCGGCATCGTTCTGGCCGTTATCGGCCTCATCCTGTGGGTTGCCGGCCTCCTCGGCCACGCTGTCGGCGGGCGCCGCCACTACTACTGACACCACCCAGTCGCAGCACGGCCGCCGCGGGGGCTGGATGGGCCTCGGGCACCACAGGCGGTCCGCGTCGGCTGAGGGGCGAAGCCCGGTGCACACTCACGATCCGCCGGCCCACGTTCGACCGCAGGAGGCGGGCCTTGACGTGCCCGGCCTAGCGGTCCTCGGCTTCCTCGGCGGTCAGGCGCAGCGTGGCGATGCGCTCCCAACTGGTGCCCCGCGCCACGCTCGGCGACGACCTCCGCGCCGTACAGGAACAGCTCCGCGTCCCGCACGATCGAACGGACCGCGTCGGCGTACTCCCCGGCGACCGCGACGTACGAGGCTTCGACAGCACGCTCTCGCTCCGGCCTGCTCGGTGTTGCCGTGACCTGGTCATCGCGGGTCATTCGGCGCGGTGGGGACGGTGGGAGGCGACGCGCAGCGTGGCCCGGGCGGGGAGTTGCTCCCATCCGGTGCTCCGGCGGGCGCGGTGAAGGGTGCTTTCCAGGGCGTGGAGAACATCGCGGGGGCGGGCGTCCGGGTCGAGGGTGAGGTCGAGGGTGACGTGGGGGTGGTGGGCGGGACCGGTGAGGTTCGCGTGCGCTTTGTGGACGCCGGGGAGTCGGGTGGTGTCGGCGGCCAGGGCGTCGGCGAGGGCGCTGTCGTGCAGTTCGACGCCGTCGCAGGGCGGGTTGCCGACCGGCAGGCGTCCGGGGTGCCGGTGGCGCAGCTGTGCCAGGAGCCACCACAGGGCAAAGGCGGCGAGGATGGTCAGGGCGGCGATGATGGTCGGCCACCACCAGGCCTCGCCTGTCCAGCGGGTGCGGTCCTGGGCCGGCAGGAGGGTGTCGTGCGGGC
>NZ_JBSFJV010000171.1:0-9371 GCF_053598235.1 Kitasatospora sp. NPDC001159 | reverse complement strand
GACAGGGCGGGCACAGGTTCCACGGGCGGAGCGCGCGGACATGCCGGTGGACGGACGGCGGGTCGTCGTCTCGGCCTCGGCCGTGACGGTCGGTCACTACTGTGCGGGGATGATCGTGGTCAGCCACTCGAAGGCGCTCGGGACCATCCGCTTCCACATGTCGGTGGTGTGCGGGCCGGTGCTCTCCTCGACCTGGACCTTGGTCGGATCCTTGGCCGCGGCGGCGATCGCCTGGGCGTCCTCGTAGCCGTCCCCCTTGGCGCCGCTGACCAGCAGGGCGACCTTCGGCGGCTGCTGGGCGGTCTTGAGGATGTTGACCGGGTTGTTGGCCTCGCGCAGCTTCGGGTCCTTGCCGACCAGCGAGTCCTGCTCGGCCCCGGGGTCGTTGTAGCCGGACATCGCGATGGCGGCCCGGTAGCGGTTGGGGTGGGCCACCGAGAGCTTGGCCGCGCAGTGGGCACCGGCCGAGTAGCCGGCGATCGCCCAGCGGTCCGACGACGGGTCGGCGCGGAAGTTGTCCATCACCATCTGCGGGACGTCGCGGGTGATCCAGGCGTCGGCGTTGATCTTGCCGGGGATGTTGGTGCAGCCCGCGTCCTGGTGGTTGTCCAGCAGCAGGGTGCGCGGCGAGACCAGGATGAACGGGGCGACCTTGCCCTGCTGCATCAGCGGCTTGAGCTGCTCGGACACCTTGAGGGTGCCGTACCAGGTGGAGGACGAGCCGGGGTAGCCCGGGATCAGCTCGACGACCGGGAACTTCTTGTCCTTGAACGCGGGGTCGTTGTACTGCGGCGGCAGCCAGACCAGCACCTCGCCGTCGACGCCGGAGACCTGGCCCTTGAGATCGGTCTTCTGGACGTCGCCGGGCACCGCCGGGTCGTTCACGCCGCCGAACTTCTGCAGCACCTTCGGCGGCTGCTTGCCAGCGTCGCCGGACTGGCCGTTCTGGGCGGTGCCCGCGGCCGGGTCCGCCGGAGGCACCGGGGGCACCGCGCGGACGTGGTCACCGGTGCCGAGCAGGTCGTCCCAGTTGCCGTAGATCAGGTTGGCGTTGTTGACCATCACGAAGACCATCAGCACAGCCGTGACCTGGCAGAACATGATCATGACGAGCCGGGAGAGGATCTGCACCGGTTGGGGGCCGCGCACCTTCCCCCAGAACAGCAACGCCACTGTGATGGAGACCGGCACAAGGATGACGGTGAGGATGAAGAATGGCGTACCTGTCAGTTCCATCAAGTTCTCGTATCCGGGGTCGCTCGCCGCCCGGGCCCCACTCGCCCGGACGCACGTCAATGGCATCAGACGGCTGAGAACCGGTGATCGGTTGCCGTCCGAATCTGTGCGGAACCTGAGAGGAACATCACGTTGCCGTGATGCCCCTGTTTCGGATCGGCGCCTAGTCTGCCACCCGGACGGCCGTGGTCCGGACCAGATGCTCAGCGAACTACCAGGAAGGTCCCCCGAGGCACCTTACAACCCGTGCCGTTCGCGGCACCGGGCGAGGCGGTGCGATCCCGTGCGGCCGGGCCAGAGAGACTATGGGGATGAGCACAACCCGCTTTCGCCCGTCCCGCCGCCTCTGGCCCGTGTGCGCCGTCCTGGCCCTCGCGGTCACCGCGGCCGGTTGCAGCAGTACCGGAGGCAGACGCGCCGAGGAGGCCCGCGCCAAGGCCGCGGCCGCCGGCGGCAGCGCCGTCACCACCCCGCGCTGGAAGGTCGCCATGGTGACCCACGCCGGTGCCGGCGACGCCTTCTGGGACAGCGTGCGCAAGGGCGCCGAGCAGGCTGCCGCCAAGGACAACATCACCTTCTTGTACTCCAACGACGCGCAGACCCAGAACCAGGTCCAGCTCGTCCAGGCCGCCATCGACCAGAAGGTCGACGGCCTGCTGGTCACCCTCGCCAAGGGGGACGCCATGGCCGACGTCCTCGGCAAGGCCGAGGCGGCCGGCATCCCGGTGATCACCATCAACTCCGGCCAGGAGTTCTCCGCCAAGTTCGGCGCGCTCACCCACATCGGCCAGGACGAGACCACGGCTGGCCAGGCGGCCGGCGCGGAGCTGGCCTCCCGTGGCCGCAAGAGCGTGCTCTGTGTGATCCACGAGCAGGGCAACGTCGGCCAGGAGCAGCGCTGCTCCGGCGCCCAGTCCAAGTCCGGCGCCGCCTTCCAGGTCCTCTACGTCAACGGCGTCGACATGCCTGACGCCCGCGCCGCGATCTCCGCCAAGCTCCAGGCCGACCCCGGCATCGACACCGTGCTCACCCTCTCCGGCCCGATGGCCGCCACCGGGCTGCAGGCCGCCCAGGACGCCCACCGGAACGTCGAGCTGGACACCTTCGACCTCGGCCAGCAGGTGGTGGCCGGCCTCAAGTCCGGCAGCGTCGGCTTCGCCGTTGACCAGCAGCCCTACCTCCAGGGCTACGAGGGCGTCGACCTGCTCTGGCTGTACAAGTCCAACCTGGACATGCTCGGCGGCGGCAAGCCCGTCGCGACCGGCCCGCAGATCCTGACCAAGGACAACGCCGACGCGCTCGCCGAGTACGTCGCGAGGGGGACCAGGTGAGCGCGCCGAGCACCCCGGACCTGCTTGTTCAGGACCGCCCGGCGGCCCTGCGGCGGCTGCTCGCCCGCCCGGAGCTCGGCTCGCTGATCGCCGCCGTCGCGGTGTTCGCGGTCTTCGCCGTCGTCGCCGAACCCTTTCTGCGGGTCTCCTCGCTGGGCACCGTGCTCTACGCGGCGTCCACCATCGGGATCATGGCCGTGCCGGTCTCGCTGCTGATGATCGGCGGCGAGTTCGACCTGTCGGCCGGCGTCCTGGTCACCACCGCCGCGCTGACCTCCTCGATGGTCTCGTACCAGTTCACCGCGATCACCTGGGTCGGCGTCCTGGTCTCGCTGGCGACCACCCTGGCGATCGGCTGGTTCAACGGCTGGATGCTCGGCCGCACCAAGCTGCCCAGCTTCATCGTCACCCTGGGCACCTTCCTGATGCTGACCGGCGCCAACCTGGGCGTCACCAAGGCGATCTCCGGGACGGTCTCCACCAAGTCGATCGCGGACATGCAGGGCTTCGAGACGTGCCGCTGGCTGTTCGCCTCCGAGGTGAACATCGGCGGTCTGGCGATCAAGGCCACCGTCTGGTGGTGGCTCGGCCTGCTGGTGGTCGGCAGCTGGGTGCTGATGCGCACCCGCTTCGGCAACTGGATCTTCGCCGTCGGCGGCGACGCGGCCGCCGCCCGCGCGGTCGGCGTGCCGGTCGCACGGACCAAGACCGTGCTCTACCTGGGCGTCGGCTTCGGCGCCTGGGTGCTCGGGCAGCACCTGCTGTTCTCCTTCGACACCGTGCAGTCCGGCGAGGGCGTCGGCAACGAGCTGATCTACATCGTCGCGGCGGTCATCGGCGGCTGCCTGATCACCGGCGGCTACGGCTCGGTGGTCGGCTCCGCGCTGGGCGCGCTGATCTTCGGCATGGCCGGCAAGGGGATCATCTACGCCCAGTGGAACCCGGACTGGTTCAAGTTCTTCCTCGGCGCGATGCTGCTGCTGGCCGCGCTGCTCAACGCCTACGTCAAGCGCCAGGCGGAACGGGGACCGCGATGAGTGAGCGATCGGGGTACCCCCGGCCGGAGGCTGGGGGAGAGCGGATCATCGAGAGGCGCGTGTGGGCGAACGCCCCTGCCGAGCGAAGCGAGGTGGGTGCATGAGCGACGAGCTTCTGTCCCTGGAAGGTGTCGGCAAGACCTACGGGACGGTCCGGGCGCTGCAGGACGTCTCGCTCACCCTGCGGGCCGGCGAGATCAGCTGCGTGCTGGGCGACAACGGGGCCGGCAAGTCCACCCTGATCAAGATCATCGCCGGGCTGCACCAGCACGACGAGGGCAGCTACACCATCGGCGGCGACGAGGTCCGTTTCGACTCCCCGCGCCAGGCCCTGGACCGCGGCATCGCCACCGTCTACCAGGACCTCGCGGTCGTCCCGCTGATGCCTGTCTGGCGCAACTTCTTCCTCGGCTCCGAGCAGGGCGTGCGCCGCTGGGGCGGCCTGCGCCTGGACGCCGACGGCATGCGGGCCACCACCCGCGAGGCGCTCGCGAAGATGGGCATCGACCTGCACGACGTCGACCGGCCGATCGGCACCCTCTCCGGTGGCCAGCGCCAGTGCGTGGCGATCGCCCGCGCCGTGCACTTCGGCGCCAGGGTTCTCATCCTGGACGAGCCGACCGCGGCGCTCGGCGTCAAGCAGTCCGGGGTGGTGCTCAAGTACGTCACCGCGGCCCGCGACGCCGGGCTCGGGGTCGTCCTGATCACCCACAACCCGCACCACGCCTACCTGGTCGGGGACCACTTCACCCTGCTCAAGCGGGGGCGGATGGCCGGCAGCCACCCGCGCGCCGAGATCGGTCTGGAGGAGCTCACCACCGAGATGGCGGGCGGCTCCGACCTCGCCGAGCTCTCGCACGAGCTGGCCCGACCGAACGACACCACGTCCAGTGAGGAGCGTCCGCAGCCGTGACCAGCCCCCAAGGCAGCACCCGGCCGGCCGTCCTGCCCACCCTGCTCGGCCTCGGCCCGCGCGCCGAGCGCCGACGCCGCGCCCTGCCCGCGGGGATACTGCGGCTGCCCACCATCGGCGTCGACATCGGCGGCACCAAGGTCGTCGCGGGGGTCGTCGACGGTGAGGGCAAGGTGCTGGAGAAGCTGCGCACCGACACCCCCCACAAGAGCAAGAGCCCCAAGGTCGTCGAGGACGTCATCGTCGAGCTGGTGCTGCAGCTCGCCGACCGGCACGACGTCCACGCGGTCGGCATCGGCGCGGCCGGATGGGTCGACGCCGACCGTTCCCGGGTGCTCTTCGCCCCGCACCTCAACTGGCGCAACGAGCCGCTCCAGCAGGCGCTCAGCGAGCGGCTGCGGTTCCCGGTGATCGTGGAGAACGACGCCAACGCGGCCGCCTGGGCCGAGTGGCGGTTCGGCGCGGGCCGCGGCGAGGACCACATGGTGATGCTCACCCTGGGGACCGGCATCGGTGGCGCGGTCGTCCGGGACGGCTACGTCGACCGGGGCAAGTGCGGCCTGGCGGGCGAGTTCGGGCACATGCAGGTGGTGCCCGGCGGCCACCGCTGCCCGTGCGGCAACCGCGGCTGCTGGGAGCAGTACTCCTCGGGCAACGCGTTGGTGCGGGACGCCCGTGAGCTGGTCGCCGAGGAGTCCCCGGTGGTGCAGCCGCTGCTCGCCCGGGCGGGCGGCGCGGTCGAGGGCATCACCGGCCCGCTAGTCACCGAGGCCGCCCAGGGCGGCGACCCGACCGCGACCGAGTTGCTCTACGAGGTCGGCACCTGGCTCGGCGTCGGCATCGCCAACCTGGCCGCCGCCCTCGACCCGGGCCGCTTCGTCATCGGCGGCGGCGTCTCCGAGGCCGGCGACCTCCTCCTCGGCCCTGCTCGCGACACCTTCCGTCGCACCCTCACCGGCCGCGGCTTCCGCCCCGAGGCCACGATCGTCCACGCCGCCTTGGGCAACGAGGCCGGCCTCGTCGGCGCCGCCGACCTGGCCCGCCAGGTCGCCCGACGCTTCCGCACCATCAAGCGACGGCGGGTGGAGCGCAGCGCGCTGTAGGGGCAGGCACTTGCCGCGCGCTTCGGCGGCGGGCAACTTGCAGCTGACAGATTTCATCCAACAGATTTCGTCTTCTGTTCGATGAAATCTGTCAGCTGTTTTCTGTTCCCTGCCCCGCCCTTTCCGTCGATCCGTCAACTACCCGTCGGTAGCTGCGCAGTGTGGTTGTCGGATCATGTCTCTTGTGGAACAACTGATGAGTTGACGTCGAATCAGGAGGACTCGGATGAGGGCTCTGACCCGCCTCGCGCCATCACTGCTGATCGCCACCGCTCTGATATGGGCCACCACCGGGCCGGCCGGGGCCGCGGCGCCGCCGCCGAAGGTGCCGGAGGCGGTGGGGTGGGGCGGGGCAGTGGCCAGTGTGGACGCCGACGCGACCGCGGCCGGGATCGAGGTGCTGCGCAGGGGCGGGAACGCCGTGGACGCGGCGGTCGCGGCCGCGGCGGCGCTCGGGGTGACCGAACCGTACTCGTCCGGGATCGGCGGTGGTGGGTACTTCGTCTACTACGACCACGCCACCGGCCGGGTGCACACCATCGACGGCCGTGAGGTGGCCGGCCGCACGGCCGACAGCGGGCTGTTCCTGGAGGACGGCAAGCCGCTGGCCTTCGCCGACGCCGTCACCAGCGGCCTGTCCGTCGGCGTCCCCGGCACCCCCGCCACCTGGGACTCCGCGCTGCGCCAGTGGGGCACCCGCTCGCTCGCCCAGAACCTCGAACCCGCCGAGCGGATCGCCGAGAACGGCTTCGTCGTCGACGACACCTTCCGCGCTCAGACGGCCGACAACTACGACCGGTTCAAGGACTTCCCGGCCACCGCCAAGCTCTACCTGCCCGGCGGCAAGCCCCCCGAGGTCGGCACCGTGCTGCGCAACCCCGACCTCGCCGCCACCTACCGGCTGCTCGCCAAGGACGGCGTGAAGGCCTTCTACCAGGGCGAGTTGGCGAAGGACATCGTCAACGCCGTGCAGCACCCGCCAGTCGACCCGGCCTCCGGCCGCAACGCCCGTCCCGGGAAGGTCGACACCGCCGACCTGGCCGCCTACCAGGTCCGCCGCCAGGCGCCCACCCACGTCGCCTACCGCGACTACGACGTCTACTCGATGGCCCCGTCCAGCTCCGGCGGCACCACCGTCGGCGAGGCGCTCCACGTCCTGGAGGACGGCGACCTCTCGACCTACAGCGGCACGCAGTACTACCACCACTTCCTGGACGCCTCCCGGATCGCCTTCGCCGACCGCAACCGGTGGGTCGGCGACCCGGCCTTCAGCGACGTCCCGACCAGGCAACTGCTCTCCGAGCGCTACGCAGCCTCCCGGGCCTGCCTGATCAGCCCCGACCGCGCCCTCACCAGCCCGCTCGCCCCCGGCGACCCGCGCCACCCGGCCGACTGCGCCGACACCGGCCAGGCCGTCGCCGAGCCGTACGAGGGGCCGAACACCACCCACCTGACGGTCGCGGACCGTTGGGGCGACATCGTCTCGTACACCCTCACCATCGAGCAGACCGGCGGCAGCGGCATCACCGTCCCCGGCCGGGGGTTCCTGCTCAACAACGAGCTGACCGACTTCGACTTCGCCCCGCTCACCGCGGGCGTGCCCGACCCGAACCTGCCCGGCCCGGGCAAGCGGCCGCGCTCCTCGATGTCCCCGACCGTCGTGCTGCGCGACGGCGAGCCGCTGCTGGCCACCGGCAGCCCCGGCGGCGCGACCATCATCACCACCACCCTGCAGGTGCTGCTCGGTCGCCTCGACCGGGGCCTGAGCCTGGAGCAGGCCATCGCCGCTCCGCGCGCCAGCCAGCGCAACACCGTCGCCACCCAGGCCGAGCCCGGCTTCCTGGCGCTGCCCGAGCGGGCCGGGTTGGAGGGTCTCGGGCACCGGTTCACGTCCGTGGCCGAGATCGGCGCCGCCACCGGCGTGGAGCGGCTGCCGGACGGCCGCTGGGTGGCCGCCGCCGAACCGGTGCGGCGCGGCGGCGGCTCGGCCGCGGTGGTCCGACCCGCGGGCTGATCGGATCGGCCTGTCAGCGGCGGGCGGTATGTTCGGGGTGGGCCTCCCTCGGGGTCCACCCCCGTCCGTACCGACCGAACCACCGGGAAGGCCGCCCGCCGTGACCGTCCGCATCGCCACCTGGAACATCAACTCCGTCACCGCGCGGCTGCCCAAGCTCCTGGAGTGGCTGGAGAGCGCCAAGCCCGACGTGCTCTGCCTCCAGGAGCTCAAGTGCGCGGCCGACGCCTTCCCGTACGACGAGGTCCGCGAGCTCGGCTACGAGACGGCCGCGCACGGCACCGGCCGGTGGAACGGCGTCGCCATCGTCTCCCGGCTCGGCCTGGAGGACGTCGTGCGCGGCCTGCCCGACCAGCCCGGCTTCCTCGCCGACGGCGCCATGCTGCCCGACGTCGAGCCGCGTGCGATCGCCGCCACCTGCGGCCCGGTCCGGGTCTGGTCGGTCTACGTGCCCAACGGCCGCGAGGTCGGCCACGCGCACTACCAGTACAAGCTGGAGTGGCTGGAGGCGCTGCGCAGGGCGTCCGTCGAGGACGCGGCCGGCCCGCGCCCCTTCGCCGTCCTCGGGGACTTCAACATCGCCCCCGCCGACGAGGACGTCTACGACGTCGCCGCCTTCGAGGGCCTCACCCACGTCACCCCCACCGAGCGTGCCGCGCTGGAGGCGCTCGACGGGATCGGCCTGCACGACGTGCTACCGCGCCCGCTCAAGTACGACCGCCCCTACACCTACTGGGACTACCGCCAGCTGGCCTTCCCGAAGAACCGGGGCATGCGGATCGACCTCACCTACGCCAACAAGCCCTTCGTGGACGCGGTCACCGACAGCTACGTGGACCGCGAGGCCCGCAAGGGCAAGGGCACCTCGGACCACGCCCCAGTCGTGGTCGACCTCGACCTCTGAGTCACGATAGTCACGCTGGGTGACGGGCCGTCGCTCGAACGGTCCTGAGCGGTGGCCGGGCGCGAGGTGCCTGCCTACCGTCGGTGAATGACCGGGCGCAGTTGAAAGACCACGTGGACATGGGAGTCCCCGACTGCGCCCGAGAATCCCGGAGGTTCCGGCATGCGCCCCATGCGTACGGCCGCCGCCGCCCTGATCGGCGCGACGGTGCTGACCGGTCTGACGGCCCCCTTCGCATCCGCCAGGGACGGTGCGGCCTCGGTCAGCCCGACCCGGGCCGCACCGGGCCAGACCGTGAGGGTCACGGTCTCCTGCGAGAAGTCGGACAAGCCCGACGCCAAGACCATCGCCGCCCACTCCGCCGCCTTCGAGGGCGGCCCCGCGACGCTCACCCTGGGCGCCGACGGCAAGCACACCGGTTCCGCCCGGCTGGCCTCCCGGCACTCCGGGGACAGCAAGGTCGACGGCACCTGCCCGGACGGCGGCGCCTTCTCGACCAGCGTCACGGTCACCACCGTGACGGCCGCCGGCCCCGACAACGGCGTCGGCGACTGGGGCAAGGCGGCGGGGGAGTGGGCCGGCTCGCTCGGCCAGTCCGGTGCGGGCAGCCAGCAGGTCGCCCCGCACGGTGCGGTGACGACCGGCCTCGGCGGCTCGGTCGCGGGCAATCCGGCGGAGCTGGTCAGCGGCCTGGCGCTGGTCGTGGGCGGCGTCGGCGGCTTCTGGCTGCTTCGGAGGCGCGGTACCTGATGGCCCTCGCCTCCTCCGCGTTCCCGCGTCGCGCCGCCGGACCCAGTCCCACCGCACCCACCCCGGAACCGACACGGGGCGGC
>NZ_JBSFJV010000170.1:0-9403 GCF_053598235.1 Kitasatospora sp. NPDC001159 | reverse complement strand
TGTCATGGTTTGTCCGATTTGTCGGCTACTGACCGAACTGCCGCCGATGCTCTGGGTGCCGGCGACCTCCCTGGACCGAGACCCGCGTCACACTCGGATGCGTGAACCGCACACGCTGTCGGCGCGATCAGAGCCCGTATGGATCGCCGAGCCGACGGTGCCGCTGTGCGGGCGGCGAGCCGCTCCGCCTCCGGCAGCAGCCCCACGCTGGTCAGCGAGCAGCTGATCCCGCTGCTCCCCCGCCCGGGTCGAGGCGTGCATGCGGGCCCGGGAGGCCGGGGCGACGGTCCATCTGGAGAACGGCGTGCCCGCGCTGGACTGAGCATCTGCCGGAGCCGGGGCCGAGGCCTCGCCGGAACGGCGACCGCACCGGGGTGGCGACCAGGGCGCGGCAGGCCCGCCCGCCGCCACGACCAGGCGGCCGGAGGTGCGGGCCGTGGCCAGCGGCGGTCAGGGGCGTCAGCCGTGCTGCTGCCCGAACGGAGTACACCTCGTCCGGCGGCTCCACCGCCCCGCCACCGGCAGCGGCCGGTGGCGGGGAGCACGGGACCGCGATGGCGGACGGGCAACGGGGCCGCCACGCCGCGTGGACTCCGAGTGACCGGTGACGCGGGCGCGGATCGGCAGCGACACGCTGGACCCGCTCGTCCTGGCCCGCGGCTCGTGACGGGTCTCGTTCCCCCGTGCCCCGCTTCCGTCCGGGTGCGGAAACCTCGAACCTCGGCAGAATCGATGTGTGGGGGACGGCCTCGGCTGTGCCGCAGGTGCCTACGTGAGAGGACCATGCCATGCCCGACTTCCACCCGAAGCACGATCACCTGATCGTCAAGCCGATCGGGGGCTCGGCCCCGCAGGACCCGGCGAGGTGGAAGGGCGAGGTGGTGGCGGTGGGGCCCGGCCGACAGCTGGAGAGCGGCAAGCCGCACCCGGTGGATGTCAAGGTCGGCGAGAAGATCCTCTTCAACAGGCTCTCCGGATCGGAGATCGAGGTGGAGGGGCAGGAGTACGTCGAGCTTCCCGAGGACGAGGTCCTCGCGCTCTCCGCGGAGTAGGGACAGGGCGACGGGCGTACCCGGCACCCGATGTCTTCGATCCGGACAGCCCCAGGCCCCCGAAACCTTTGGAGATTCCCGCCATGCCCGAGCAGTCACCTGCCCGGATCGGCGTCACCGGACTGGCCGTGATGGGCCGCAACCTGGCCAGGAACTTCGCCCGCCACGGATACCGCGTGGCTGTGCACAACCGCACGCAGGCGCGGACCACGGCGCTGCTGGAGGAGTTCGGGCATGAGGGCGAGTTCGTGGCCGCCGGGACCACGGAGGAGTTCGTCGCGGCTCTGGAACGCCCCCGTCTGATCATGATCATGGTCAAGGCCGGGGCGCCGACCGACGCGGTCATCGACGGGCTGGTGCCGCTGCTCGACGAGGGCGACGTGGTGGTGGACGGCGGGAACGCGCACTTCCTCGACACCAGGAGGCGGGAGGCGGCCCTGCGGGAACGCGGACTGCACTTCGTGGGCAGCGGGATCTCCGGTGGTGAGCAGGGCGCGCTGGAGGGGCCGAGCATCATGCCCGGCGGGACACCGGAGGCCTACCGGGTCCTGGGGCCGTTGCTGGAGGACATCGCGGCCAAGGTCGACGGCAAGCCCTGCTGCACCCATGTCGGACCGGACGGCGCCGGTCACTTCGTCAAGATGGTCCACAACGGGATCGAGTACGCCGACATGCAGCTCATCGCCGAGGCGTACGACCTGCTGCGGCACGGAGCGGGACTGCAGCCCGACGCAATCGCCGAGGTCTTCCGGACCTGGAACGCCGGGCGCCTGGAGTCCTACCTGATCGAGATCACCGCCGAGGTCCTCGCCCACACCGATGCGGCGACCGGGAAGCCCTTCGTCGACGTCGCGCTGGACCAGGCCGAGCAGAAGGGCACCGGCCGCTGGACGGTCCAGAGCGCGCTGGAGCTCGGCGTGCCCGTGAGCGGGATCGCCGAGGCGGTCTTCGCCCGGGCGCTGTCCGGCAGCGTGCCGCTCCGGCAGGCTGGACGGGGGCTGCCCGGCCCCACCGAGACGTGGCTCGACAGCGCGGCGGCGGACCGGTTCGCGGACGACGTCGAGCAGGCTCTGTACGCCTCCAAGATGGTGGCCTACGCCCAGGGCTTCAACCAGATCCAGGCCGGCAGCGCGGAGTACTCCTGGCGGATCGACCCCGGTGAGATGGCCGCGATCTGGCGCGGCGGTTGCATCATCAGGGCTCGGTTCCTGGACCGGATCCGGGCCGCGTACGAGGCGGATCGGGAGCGTCCCACGCTGCTGACCGACGCGCACTTCCGGGAGTCGCTCGGCTCCGCGCAGTCGGCTTGGCGACGGGTTGTCTCGGTGGCGGCCCAACTGGGGGTGCCCGCCGCCGGTTTCGCAACCGCGCTCGCCTACTACGACGGCCTGCGGGCGGAGCGTCTTCCGGCCGCACTGGTGCAGGGACAGCGGGACTTCTTCGGCGCACACACCTACCGCCGGGTCGACCGGGACGGGACCTTCCATACCCGTTGGGAGGTCGAGGGCCGCCCGGAGGAACAGCGCTGATATACCCTCAACCGCTCTACGGGAAAAGGTATTCCACCGATCTCACGCAGGCCCGGAGAGCGTCCTCCACCGGCCGGTCGCCCCTGCGTTCGAGTCGCTTCACACCGCGGGCGCAGGTCCGGGACGGGGACGCGCGGGGTGGGCGGGCGCTGTGACGATGGAGGATCCTTCGTGCCGGGGTCGGCGTGCACGGCACCGCTGTCAGTCTCCGGGGACGGTGAGATCGGCACGCGCCGGCATGTCCGTGGCGGTCAGTAGTACTCCCCGACAGCGCGCCAGCGCGTGAGCCATGCCTCGCGGTGTGGCCGCCGGTCGGGACGGGCATGCACCCGGCGCAGACACAGCTCGCTCGGGGTGTCGACGAAGACGATCAGGTCGTAGAAGCCGGCCAACTCCGGCCAGGCGGTCAGCACCCCTTCGCCGATCACCGCACCCGCCGGCAGCACGCTGCGCGGCTCGCCGGCCCGAAGAGCGTTCGTGGTGCCGGGCCGCACCCGGCATCTACACCGTCGGCGACGCCGCCTCCTGGCACAACACCCACTTCGGCACCCGCATGCGGCTCGAGCACCGGACGAACGCCACCGAACAGGCCATCGCCGCAGCCGGCAACCTGCTCGGCGAGGCCACCCCGTTCTCCCCCGTGCCCTACTTCTGGACCGACCAGGACGACACCAGGATCCAGGCGTAGGAACAGCACCCGCCCGGAGCCCTGGGCCCCGACGGAGCGACCGCGCGTCTGACCGCGCGGTCGCTCGGAGCGTTCACCGGACCGGTGACGTGTGCTAAGGAACGGTTCGCTGCGGGCGAGCCCGTCTGGCGGCCCTTCCGGCGGGCGGGGAGAATGGTGATCGCAAGGCTTGCCGCCGCGAGACGCGGAGTTGGTAACTGGTGTGAAGAGCTCCCCTCGCCCCGCCGAGTCCGCCACGCCGCTCGCACCCGGGCCCGGCGCCGGTGAGAAGGGGCTCAGGTCGGGCGCCCTGGGGCTGTTCTCGTCGGTGGCGATCGGGATCTCCTCGACCGCGCCGGCGTACAGCCTGGCGGCGACGCTCGGCGTGATCGTGGCCGGGGTGGGGCTGCAGGCCCCCATCATCACCATGCTGGCGTTCGTGCCGATGCTGCTGATCGCGTACGCCTACCGGGAGCTGAACGCCGTCGACGCCGACTGCGGGACGACCTTCACCTGGGCCACCCGCGCGTTCGGCCCACGGGCCGGCTGGATGGGCGGCTGGGGCCTGATCGTCGCCGACGTGATCGTGATGGCGAACCTGGCCGAGATCGCCGGCATCTACGGCTTCCGGCTGGTCGGGCTGGAGTCGCTGGCGACCAGCCGGACGTGGACCACCGTGGCCGGGGTGGTCTGGATCGCCCTGATGACGGCGGTCTGCTACGTGGGCATCGAGGTGTCGGCGGCCATGCAGCGCTGGCTGCTCTGCCTGGAGGTCGCGGTCCTGCTGCTTCTCGCCGTCACCGCCCTGGTCAAGGTCTACACCGGCGGCCCGCCGACCGCGATGCACGTCTCCGCCTCCTGGTTCAATCCGCTGAACGTCCCCTCCGCCCAGGCGCTGACCACCGGGGTGCTCGCCGCGGTGTTCATCTACTGGGGGTGGGACACCGCGCTCACCGTCAACGAGGAGACCGCGGACAGCCGGCACACCCCCGGGCGGGCCGCCGTGCTGTCCACCGTGCTGCTGCTGGTCATCTACGGCCTGGTCGCCACCTCGGCGCAGGCCTTCGCCGGGGTCGGCACCACGGGCGTCGGGCTGGCCAACCCGGACAACTCCGGAGACGTGCTCTCCGGCCTCGGCGGGGCGGTGTTCGGCACCGCCGGGCTCGGCCACGCGCTCACCAAACTGCTGATCCTGATGGTGCTGACCTCGGCGGTCGCCTCCGCCCAGACCACCATCCTGCCGGGCGCCCGCAC
This sequence comes from Kitasatospora sp. NPDC001159, assembly GCF_053598235.1. NCBI lineage: Bacteria > Bacillati > Actinomycetota > Actinomycetes > Kitasatosporales > Streptomycetaceae > Kitasatospora > Kitasatospora sp. NPDC001159. Next base: position 4,901 of record NZ_JBSFJV010000170.1, on the reverse strand, counting down.
CGTCTTCTCGATGGCCGCGCACAAGACCGTGCCGGCCGGCTTCGCCCGGCTGCACCGCCGGTTCCTGACCCCGACCTGGTCGACCGTGGGCATGGGGCTGGTGTCGATCGCCTTCCTGGTGCTGCTCACCTCGGTCAGCCACAACGTGCTGGCCGACTCCATCGGCTCGGTGGGCCTGGCGATCGCCTTCTACTACGGCCTGACCGGCTTCGCCTGCGTCTGGTACTACCGCCGGGTGCTCACCCGCAGCCGCCGGGACCTGCTGTTCAAGGGCGTGCTGCCGGGGATCGGCGGGCTGATCATGCTGTTCCTGTTCTGCTACGCCGCCTTCCACGTCTACGCCGCCCCCGGCTACGGCGCGACCTCCGTCCGGCTGCCGCTGCTCGGCCGGGTCGGCGGGGTGACCGTACTGGGGCTGGGCGCGCTGCTGATCGGCGTGGTGCTGATGCCGGTGGTCACCCGGGAGCACACTGCGGCGCTGCGGCTGCAACGCAGCCTGCTGCCGCATCGGCTGCCGGCGCTGAGCGCGGTCGAGTCGGCCAGCCGCTACCTGCCAGCCGACACCCGCTCCGGGGTGGGCGGGGACTGGTACGACGTCATCCCGCTGTCCGGCAGCCGGGTCGGCCTGGTGGTCGGCGAGGTGCTCGGCCACGGCCTGCGGGCCGCCGCCGCGATGGGCCGACTGCGGGCCGGCGTCCGGGTGCTGGCCCGGCTGGACCTGGAACCGGACGAGTTGCTCGCCCACCTGGACGACGTGGTGCGCGAGGAGGACGGCCCGGGCGGCCCGCGCGGCGGCGTGACCTGCCTGTACGCGGTGTACGACCCGGTCGACGGCCGGTGCAGCCTGGCCCGGGCAGGCCACGCGCCGCCCGTCGTGGCCGACCCGGTGGGCGGCGTCCGCTACACGGAGCTGCCAGCCGGGCGGCCGCTGGGGCTGGGCGGCCCGCCGTTCCAGCGCGCCGAGCTGGACCTGCCAGCCGACAGCCTGATCGCCCTGTACACGGACGGCCTGGTGGAGGCCGTCGACGGCCGGCGCGGGCTCGCCGAGACGCTGGCCGGGCTCCGCCGGCCGCTGGAGAGCCTGTGCGACGAGGCCCTGGCGACCCTGCTGCCCGGGCCGGTGGACGACGACGCCGTCCTGCTGCTGGTCCGCACCCGCCGGCTCGACGCCGGGCAGGTCACCGACTGGGAGCTGGCGCCCGACCCGGCGGCGGTCGCCCAGGCGCGTCGCATGGTCACCGGGCGGCTGGACGAATGGGGCCTGGCGGAGCTCGTGTTCACCACCGAGCTGATCGTCAGCGAGCTGGTCACCAACGCGATCCGGTACGCCCCCGGGCCGGTCCGGGTCCGGCTGATCCGGGACCGCAGCCTGATCTGCGAGGTCTCCGACACCGGGCACACCTCGCCGCACCTGCGCCAGGCCGCCCGGGACGACGAGGGCGGGCGCGGCCTGTACATCATCGCCCAGCTCACCGAGCGCTGGGGCACCCGCTACACCGAGAACGGCAAGACCATCTGGACCGAGCAGGCCCTGCCCGCCGAGGGCTGACGGCTCCAGCTCCGAGGCGCGGGCCGCATCGGGCGGGCCGGAGGTGTTGATGCGCTGCCGGTCGATCCGGGAAGGGAGAGGCGCTTAACTGTGGAGTGGGGGAATGACGCGGCTGTGGGGACGAGCGGGGCAGAAGGGCAGTCCGGTGGCTGATGTCTCGAACACGAGGGCGTGGCGGTCGCCGCAATTCCTGCCCCGGTGGTCGCACCGTGTCACGATCGGTGGCTATGTGCTGGTCGCGATCGCGGTGGCGCTGGATTTCGCCAGCGGGCCCGGTGTCACGTTCACCCCGATGCTCGCCGCCCTCCCCGTACTGGCCGGTGCGGGCACCCGCCGGGCCACGGCCCCGCTGGCGGCCGGGGTGGTCGCCGGTGCTCTCGTCGTCGGCCTGGCGGCCTACGACGCCGACGTGCCCGCGGTCGTGATGGCGACCGCGGCGGCCACAGTGGTCGTGGTCACCTTCTTCAGCTGCGCCAACGTCGTGGTGGTGACGGCCCAGGAACGGGAGCTGGCCAGGGTCCGCACGGTCGCCGAAGCCGCGCAGCGTGCCCTGCTGCGCCTGGTGCCGCGGCGGATGGGGCCACTGGTGGTCGCGGTGCGCTATGTGGCGGCGGAGGCCGAGGCACGGATCGGCGGGGATCTGTACGAGGTGATGCCGACCCCGTACGGGGTGCGGTTGTTCCTCGGCGACGTGTGCGGCAAGGGCTTGGCCGCGGTGGAGACCGCGGCCGACGTGCTGGGGGTGTTCCGTGAGGCCGCGCGGGCCGAGCCGGATCTGGCGGAGGTGGCCAGGCGGCTGGACTCGGCGCTCCTCCGTCGTCCGGCGAGTGAGGAGTTCGTCACGGCGGTTCTGGTCAGCATCCCCGACGCACCGGGACCGGCGGTCGTGGTCAACTGCGGGCACCCACCGCCGCTGCTTTGCCATGACGGTCAGGTCAGCACGGTGGAGCCGTCCGTCGAGGCGCCCCCGCTGGCACTGCTCGACCTGGTCGGCGGGAACTACCATGCCGGGCCGATCGCCTTCGATCGCGGTGACCTGCTGCTGCTCTACACGGATGGCGTGTCCGAGGCCCGGGACGCGGCGAACCGGTTCTACCCGCTCGCCCAACGCCTGGCCGCCCTGCCGCACGGGGAGCCGGACGCCCTGCTGGACGAGCTACTCCTGGACGTGCGGGCGTACGTCGGCTCCGGGCTGACGGACGACGCGGCCCTGCTCGCCGTCCGCCGGGAGCGGTGACCGGTTCACCGGCTCCATCGAAGCGAGCCCGTGCACCCCTCCCCGGTTACCACCACGAGGAGCACGGGCCGGGCGACTGCCAAGGCGGTTCATGCGACTACCGGGGCGGCGGTTGGTGCCGGTACTCCTCCAGCGCTGGCGACGTCCTCATCGCGAGGAAGTTCGTGATGGTGTACTCGGCCAGCCCCGCCACCGAGTACGGGTCGCTCTTGGTGATGTCCTCGATCTGCGCCCGGTCGACACCGACCGCCACGATGACCGCACCATCGCGGGGGTCCTTGGGGCCCGATGCGATGAAGACGCCGGATTCGTAGTTCGAGTCGAGCCAGGCAACGTGCTCGGGGTGGGCCGCTTCGATGCGCTCAAGCGGCGCGATGTAGGTCAGCTCAAGAATGAACATGATCAACATCATAGCGCTGGGTAACAGACCGGTCGCGCAGAGGCAGCGGCGCCGATCGCCTGCCGCCGGCCCCGTGTCGCCCCCAGGCCCTCGGAGGGAGGCGAATGAGAACCGCCACCCCATCCGGATCCGGGCGGCGGCCGGCGATCGGGTTCAGACCTGTTGAGGCCGCCGTCGACGAAGAGCCGACAGTCCATTCGGGCCTCCCGAGCAGCTCCTTCGGGTGGCGATCGGCCACCACCGGCCGGCAACGGCCCGGCGGACCCGGCGGCGCCTGCACAATGGCGCGCCCGATGCTGGTGGCCGACGGACGGACGACAGGGATGGCCTCGAACACCCGCGCACACGCACCGCTGGACGGCATGACCATGGTGCTGCGCAAGCTCCCGCAGGTGACTGTGCTGTTCTGGACGCTCAAGACGGTCGCCGTGACTCTCGGAGAGTCCGCCGGAGACCTGCTCGGTATCAGCCTCCAGCTCGGCTACGTCACCACCGCGTTCCTCTTCCTCGCGTTCTTCCTGGTCGTCGTCGTGGCCCAAGTGCGGGCGAAGCGGTTCCACCCGGCGCTGTACTGGTCGGTGGTGCTGGGCACGAGCATGGTCGGCACCGAGGTATCCGACTTCCTCAACCGCGGATTCGGCCACGGCAGCGCCCCCGACGGCATCGGCTACGCCTCCGGCGCCATGATCCTTGCCGTCCTGCTGGCGCTGGTCTTCCTCGTGTGGTGGCGCACCGGGCAGACGTACGACGTGGAGAACATCTCCAGCCGCACCGGCGAGATCCTGTACTGGATCGCGATCCTGATCTCCAACACCCTGGGCACCTCTAGCGGCGACTGGCTCTCGGACGACACCGGCCTGGGCTTTCGTAACGCCTTCTTGGTCATCGTGGGCATCATGGCGCTGATCGTGGCCGCGTACTACCTGACGCCGATCAATCAGATGGTGCTGTTCTGGCTGGCGTTCATCCTCACTCGCCCCCTGGGCGCGGCCGGCGGCGACGCGCTGACCAAGCCTGTGGCCCAGGGCGGCCTGGGCTGGGGCACGGCGGGCGGCACCGCAGCACTGAGCGCCCTGCTCCTGGCCCTGATCGCCTACCAGACCTGGCACATCCGCCGCCACCCCCTGGCCCCGCTGCCGGTCCCCGTGGACCGGCGCACCGGACAGCCTCAGCGCCCCAACGGAGCCCTGGTTGTGCCTTCCACTCCGACCCGGGTGTTGTAGCGCCGGGGGGCGAGGGAGCGGATGCCCGGCCAGTGGGCGAACTCCGGTACCGTGCCGGTGTCGTTGAGCGCCCGGCAGGGCTGGACGGACCGCACCTTGCCGAGGCGGGCGCGCGGCGCACGGCGGTCGTGCCGGGCTCGGACCTGACGTCCGAGGCGGTCACGGTCGGCCCCGGGTCGTGCGCCGCGCGCCCGTGCCGCGTTGTCCGTGCCGTGCTGTCCGGACGGCCGGGAAACGGCACGAGGGCCTGTGTCCGCGCGAATGCGCGGACACAGGCCCTCGTGGGTCACCCCGGTGACCCCTGTCCGGCCCCTGGGGCAAGGGGGGAACCGAGGGGTCGGCTCAGTACCAGTGGTGGGTCTGCCAGAAGGCCCAGGCGGCGTTCGGGCTGCCGTAGCGGGAGTTCATGTAGTCCAGCGTCCACTTGATCTGGGTGCGCGGGTTGGTCTTCCAGTCCGCGCCGGCCGAGGCCATCTTGGAGGCCGGCAGCGC
>NZ_JBSFJV010000169.1:0-9509 GCF_053598235.1 Kitasatospora sp. NPDC001159 | reverse complement strand
CGCAGGCCTGCGACCGGGCCTGACCGGCTGAGCGAAGGGGCCCGCCGACTCCGTGTCGGCGGGCCCCTTCGCGTCGATCGCGGCGGCCGTCAGCTCCGCGCGGCCAGCGCTGGCATCAGGCCCGTCGACCCGGCCCGCGGACCTCCGCCGCGGCGCGGGCCGCGGTCCAGGGCGGCGATCGCGCTGCCCCGGACGTCGTAACCGAAGAAGAGGCCGGACCGCGAAGTGCGGTCCGGCCTCTTCAGCCGCTGGTGCGGGGCTCAGCCGATGAGCGAGCGCAGCACGTACTGCAGGATGCCGCCGTTGCGGTAGTAGTCCGCCTCACCGGGGGTGTCGATGCGGACGACCGCGTCGAACTCCTTGCTGCTCCCGTTCGGGCCAACGGCCTTGACCTTGACGGTCGCGGGGGTGCGGCCCTCGTTGAGCTCGGTCACACCGGCGATAGAGAAGGTCTCCTCGCCGGTCAGGCCGAGGGAGTCGGCGTTCTCACCCTCCGGGAACTGCAGCGGCAGGACGCCCATGCCGATCAGGTTCGAGCGGTGGATGCGCTCGTAGGACTCGGCGATGACGGCCTTGACGCCCAGCAGCGCGGTGCCCTTGGCGGCCCAGTCACGGGACGAGCCGGAGCCGTACTCCTTGCCGGCCAGGACGACCAGCGGGATGCCGGCGGCCTGGTAGTTCTGCGAGGCGTCGTAGATGAACGACACCGGCGCGTCGGCCTGGGTGAAGTCGCGGGTGTAGCCGCCCTCGGTGCCCGGCGCGATCTGGTTGCGCAGGCGGATGTTGGCGAAGGTGCCGCGGATCATGACCTCGTGGTTGCCACGGCGCGAGCCGTAGGAGTTGAAGTCACGCTTCTCGACACCGTTGGCGGTCAGGTACTGCGCCGCCGGGGTACCCGGCTTGATGTTGCCGGCCGGGGAGATGTGGTCGGTGGTGACCGAGTCGCCCAGCTTGGCCAGGACGCGGGCGTCGGCGATGTCGGTCACCGGGCTCGGGGTCTTGGCCATGCCCTCGAAGTACGGGGGCTTGCGGACGTAGGTGGACTCGGCGTCCCACTCGAAGGTGTTGCCGGTCGGGACCGGGAGCGACTGCCAGCGGTAGTCACCGGCGAAGACGTCCGCGTAGTCCTTGGAGAACATGTCCTGGTCGATGGAGCCCGCGACGACCTCGGCGACCTCCTGCTCCGACGGCCAGATGTCGGCGAGGAAGACGTCGTTGCCGTCGGCGTCCTGGCCCAGGGCGTCCTTGGTGATGTCGACGTTCATGTTGCCGGCGAGGGCGTAGGCGACCACCAGCGGCGGGGAGGCCAGGTAGTTCATCTTGACGTCGGGGTTGATCCGGCCCTCGAAGTTGCGGTTGCCGGAGAGCACCGAGACGACGGCCAGGTCGGCCTCGTTGACCGCGGCCGAGACCTCCTCGGGCAGCGGGCCCGAGTTGCCGATGCAGGTGACGCAGCCGTAGCCGACCAGGTTGAAGCCCAGCTTCTCCATGTACGGGAGCAGGCCGGCCTTCTCGTAGTAGTCCATGACGACCTTGGAGCCGGGCGCCAGGGTGGTCTTGACCCAGGGCTTGACCGTCAGGCCCTTCTCCACGGCCTTCTTCGCCAGCAGGGCGGCGCCCAGCATGACGGAGGGGTTGGAGGTGTTGGTGCAGGAGGTGATCGAGGCGATCACGACCGCGCCGTTGTCGATCTGGTACGACGAGCCGTCGGGGGCGGTGACGGTGGTCGGCTTGGAAGCCTCGGCCGAGTAGGTCGGCAGCGCCTCGGCGAACTTCTGCGCGGCCTCGGCCAGGACGACGCGGTCCTGCGGGCGCTTCGGGCCGGAGATCGACGGGACGACGGTGGAGACGTCCAGCTCCAGGTACTCGGAGTAGACCGGCTCGACCGACGGGTCGTGCCAGAGGCCCTGCTCCTTGGCGTACGCCTCGACCAGGGCGAGCTGCTGCTCGTCACGGCCGGTGAGCTTCAGGTAGCTGATGGTCTCGGCGTCGATCGGGAAGATCGCGCAGGTCGAGCCGAACTCCGGCGACATGTTGCCGATGGTGGCGCGGTTGGCCAGCGGGATGGCGCCGATGCCGTCGCCGTAGAACTCGACGAACTTGCCGACCACACCGTGCTTGCGCAGCATCTCGGTGATGGTGAGGACCAGGTCGGTGGCGGTGGTGCCGGCCGGCAGCTCGCCGGTCAGCTTGAACCCGACCACGCGCGGGATCAGCATGGAGACCGGCTGGCCGAGCATGGCGGCCTCGGCCTCGATGCCACCGACGCCCCAGCCCAGCACGCCCAGGCCGTTGACCATGGTGGTGTGCGAGTCGGTGCCGACACAGGTGTCCGGGTAGGCCTGGCCGCCCCGGACCATGACGGTGCGCGCCAGGTGCTCGATGTTCACCTGGTGGACGATGCCGGTGCCCGGCGGGACGACCTTGAACTCGTCGAAGGCGGTCTGGCCCCAGCGCAGGAACTGGTAGCGCTCCTTGTTGCGGCCGTACTCGATCTCGACGTTCTGGGTGAAGGCGTCCTTGGTGCCGAACTTGTCGGCGATGACGGAGTGGTCGATGACCAGCTCGGCCGGGGCCAGCGGGTTGATCTTGGCCGGGTCGCCGCCCAGCTCCTTGACGGCCTCACGCATGGTGGCGAGGTCGACCACGCACGGCACACCGGTGAAGTCCTGCATGATCACGCGGGCCGGGGTGAACTGGATCTCCTGGCTCGGCTGGGCCGTGGCGTCCCAGTTGCCGAGGGCGCGGATGTGGTCGGCGGTGATGTTCGCGCCGTCCTCCGTGCGGAGCAGGTTCTCCAGCAGCACCTTGAGGCTGTAGGGCAGCCGCCCGGAACCCTCGACGGCGGAGAGCTTGAAGATCTCGTACGACTCGTCGCCCACCTGCAGCGAGCTGCGGGCGTCGAAGCTGTTCGCGGACACGACTGACTCCTTCTGGGTGCTTCGTGCTATATCCGGCCGTCACGCGGTGGTAAGGTCGGCCTTACTTAGGTCGACCTTTCCACATCGCCGGCGAGCGCCTCTCGGCAAGTATCTTGATGTCGAGACATATCGTAAGGGGCAGTTATCTCGATGTCGAGATAAACCATAGTGCATGCCGCCGCCGTCACCACCGCAGGCATGCCCCGGCGCGCGACGGCGCAGGTCACCGGCCGTCCGGGCCGCGGCGCTTGCGCTCCAGCCGGATCAGCCAGACCGCTCCCGCCACGATGGCGGCGGCCAGCAACAGCACCACCACCAGCTCACCACCGGAGCCGCCGGTCGGCGAGGGGGCGATGTCCGCCAGCAGGTTCGTCGCGCTCATTCGTTCTCCTCCGTTCGTGCCTGGTTCACGCCCAGGCCCAGGACCAACATCAACAGCACCGGGAACTCCAGATAGGCGTGGTAACTGGCCAGCGCCGCGTACACCGAGCGGCCCTGGGCGTAATCCGCGGCGAACAACAGGGCCAGCAGCGCGCCCGCACCCGCCCCCAACGCCCAGGCCCGCGCCCCGCGCAGGGCTGGCACCCGGGCGTCGAAGCGCTCCGCCGCCTCCGGCGCGTACCTCGGCAGGAACCAGACCCAGACCACGTAGTGCATCGTCTGCAGGAAGGCGAACACCGCCAGGAACCGCAGGCCGCCCTCCGGGGTCAGCCAGGCCGGCGGGGTGTACGCGGCGGCCAGCCTGTCCGTCCAGCCGCCGGGGCGCTGGGACAGCAGGCCGTCCGACAGTCCGCTCAGCAACAGCGCCGGGACCAGCAGCACCCAGCCGAACTGCAGCGCCAGGAACGCCACGCGCCCCCGCGCCAGCCGACGCGACCACTCCGCCAGGAACAACAGCGGCACCACGTTGTGCAGATGCGCCAGCACCACGAAGTGGTACGCCGGGAAGGCCAACGAGGCGGCCCCCGCGCCCGCCAGACCGACGGCGCTCGCCGCCAGCAGCCGCGGACGGCCACGCAGCCCGTACCAGCAGGCCGCCGCCAGCAGGCCGTAGGCGAGCAGGATCTCCGCCGACTGGGACAGCCGGGACGGCGGCAGCAGACGGCACAGCACGATCCCGGTCACCAACGCCAACAGCAGCCGCAGTAGCGGGCCGGCCAGCACCGCGGCGAAGCGGCCGGCCACGTAACGCAGCTCCAGCACGTTGTGCAGCAGACCGAACGCCGCCAGGCCCAGCACGGCCAGGCCGGTCGGCGCGCGCAGGGCCAGCGCCAGCGCCAGGACGGCCGCCAGCGCGAAGCCCGCGAACGGCGCCGCACCGAGCCGCGCCGCCGGACCGGGCGCGGACCAGGGGCCGGCCGCCGCTCCCGCCCCGATCCCCGCGACCCGGACCCCCGCGGCCTGGATCCCCCTGGTCGCCATGCTCACCCCTCCCATGGCACGATCCCCGCCGTGCGCTACCCGGTGGCCCTCGCCCTCACCCTGCTGACCGAGACACCCGTCTACGCCGCCGCCCTCACCCGGGTCGGGCGCGTACGCCCGCGGCGGGCGGCCGCGGCCGGCGTGCTGGTCAACCTGATGACGCATCCACTGCTCTGGTGGACCCTCCGGCACTGGACCGACGGGCCCGCCGCAGCGTACTGGACCGGCTTCGCGCTCAGCGAGACGTCCGTCGTCGTGGTCGAGGCCCTGTTGCTCTGCCCGATCACCGGACTGCGCCCGCGCGACCCGCTGCCCTGGATCGCCTCGGGCACCGCCAACGCCGTCTCGCTGCTGGCCGGGCTGCTGCTCGGCGGCTGACCCGCCGGATTCCACCGCCCGAGCCGTAACGCGCTCGCCGGGCTCGGGCGTCCAGTCGGACACAGGGGGCGGAGACGCCCGACACGCGGGGTACGAGGGGTCAGCGGTGATCGGGAAGAAACGACGGGCCGAGGAGAGCGCGGAGTTCGAGGCGTTCGCACACAGCCGCGGGCAACGGCTCTTCCGCACCGCGCTGCTGCTGTGCGGCGACTGGCACCTGGCCGAGGACCTCACGCAGGTGACGCTCGCCAAGCTCTACGCCTCCTGGCCGAAGGTCCGCCGTGCCGAGAACCAGGACGCCTACGCCCGCAGCACGCTGGTACGCAGCCACCTCTCCCACCGCCGGCTGCGCCGCACCGGCGAACGGCCCGCCCTCGGCGAATGGCCAGCACGCTCTACGACGACGGCGCCGGCCCCGCCGACGTCCGGATCACGATCGAGGGGGGTCTCGGGAACCACCTCAAGAACGACTCCCACCCCACCGTCGAGGACCTGATGAGCTGCGCGGTCATCAACAAGGGCGGCCAGTTCCGCTACTGCTCCGACAGCGTGCTCCCGGACGGCAGCCGCCTGCTGCTCATCGAACGGACAGCGGGCGACATCCTCTCGCGCGAGGCCAGCCTGCTGCGCCCCGACCAGGCCAGGGTGACGGTCAGCGCGATCAACACCGCGGAGGTCGCCGAGCACGTCAAGGTCCAGGTGGTCCGCGACGGGCTGCCGCTCAGCCTCGACCAGTTGAAGGCCGCCGCGATGTCCGCCGGCCTGCAGGAGTGGATCACGCCCGAACAGGCGAAGGAGGCCGAACAGGCGATCCGTCCGTTCCACGACGACGCTCCGGGGCAAACCCCGCTGTACGCCTCCGCGACCCCGAAGCCCGGCTCCACCGGGTGACAACCGCCCCGGTACGGTGGCCCGGGAGTTGACGTGCTGGAACGGGCAGGGGCCGACTGATGATCGTGGTGGACGCATCCGCGCTGGTGCTGGCACTCGCCGACCAGGGCCCGCGCGGGGTCCGGGCCCGGGAGGAACTCGCCTCCGGCGGCGAGTGGCTGGCGCCCGAACATATCGTCATCGAGGTGATGCAGTCGCTGCGCGGGCTCTACCTGGCCAAGGAGCTGACCGCCGAGCGGGTCGCCGAACTCGCCGGGGAGCTCGCGACGGTGACGATCCGCAAGGTCGAGGTGGCGCCGCTGCTCGGCCGGATCTGGGAGCTCAAGGACAACCTCACCCCCGACGACGCCGCGTACGTCGCGGTCGCCGAACAGTACGGGGTGCCGCTGGTCACCGCCGACCTGCGGCTGATGCGGGCCAGCGGGCCGCGCTGCGAGATCCGGGGGATCCGGCGCGAGGCGGACTGAGGGCGTCCTCCTGGGGGCGTCCTCGGCGCAGTGTCCTCCCCGGCGTGGCGGCGTTAGCAGGGCGACCGTCACCCTGCCCGTGGAAGGCCCGTCCCGATGCCCGCTCCGCTCGCCGCCGCCCTGTTGCCGCTGGCCCTGCTCGCCCCCGCCGCCTCGCCGGTCTCCGTCCTGGACGCGCACTTCGACCCGGCGACCGCCTTCGTCCCGCCGGCCGCGATCAGCTACGCGGACGACCTGGTGCCGTACGGCTCGCACGCCCGGGTGGTCACCGACCGCTCGGTGCCCGGGCGGACGGCGGTCACCCTGACGGTGGCCGGGCTCGCCCCCGACCACGAGTTCCCGGTGCACCTGCACACCGGCAGCTGCGAGGCCGACCCGGCCGCCTCCGGGCCGCACTACCAGGACGTGGTCGACCCGGTGCAGCCGTCCGCCGACCCGGCCTACGCCAACGACCGCAACGAGCTGCGGCTGGCGCTGCGCACCGACGACCGGGGCGAGGGCACCGCCACGGCCACGGTGGACTGGCAGCCGCGGCCGGGCGAGGCGCGCTCACTGGTGCTGCACGCGGGCACCCCGGCCGGGTCGCACGCGGCGGGCGACCGGGTGGCCTGCGTCAGGCTGGAGAAGTAGCCGGAGACGGGGACGGAGAGGCAGCCGGCGAGGTGGCAGGAGAGGTAGCCGGCGAAGGAACTGGCCCGCTCAGGAGCCCAGGGTCGCGACCAGGACCGCCTTGATGGTGTGCAGGCGGTTCTCGGCCTGGTCGAACACGATGGAGTGCGCCGACTCGAACAGCTCGTCCGTGCACTCCAGCTCGGTCATGCCGGTCGCCTCGTACATCTGCCGTCCGACCACGGTGCCGAGGTCGTGGAACGCGGGCAGGCAGTGCAGGAACTTCACGTTCGGGTTGCCGGTGGCCCGGACGGTGTCCATGGACACCTGGTACGGCTTGAGCAGCTCGATCCGCTCGGCCCAGACGTCCTTGGGCTCGCCCATCGAGACCCAGACGTCGGTGTAGAGGAAGTCGGCGCCGGCCACGCCCTCGGCCGCGTCCTCGGTCAGGGTGATCCGGGCGCCGGTCTCCCCTGCCAGCTGCTGCGCGGCCTTCTGCACGTCCTCGGTCGGCCAGAGGGCGCGCGGGGCGACGATCCGGATGTCCATGCCGAGCAGGGCGCCGGTGACCAGCAGTGAGTTGCCCATGTTGGAGCGGGCGTCGCCCAGGTAGGCGAGGGCGACCTCGGTGAGCGGCTTGGCGGTGTGCTCCGTGACGGTGAGCACGTCGGCCAGCATCTGTGTGGGGTGCCACTCGTCGGTCAGGCCGTTCCAGACCGGGACGCCGGCGTACTCGGCCAGCTCCTCGACGATCTCCTGGCCGTGGCCGCGGTACTCGATGCCGTCGAACATCCGGCCCAGCACCCGGGCGGTGTCCTTCACCGACTCCTTGTGGCCGATCTGCGAGCCGGCCGGGTCCAGGTAGGTGGTGGTGGCGCCCTGGTCGTGAGCGGCGACCTCGAAGGCGCAGCGGGTGCGGGTGGAGGTCTTCTCGAAAATCAGCGCGATGTTCTTGCCGCGCAGCCGGGGCTGCTCGGTACCCGCATACTTGGCGGCCTTGAGCCCGGCGGCGAGGTCCACCAGGAAGCGGAACTCCTGGGGCGTGAAGTCGAGCTCCTTGAGGAAGTGCCTGTTCCGGAGGTTGAAGGCCATACCGGGCTCCTGGGGTGACGGGTCGATGCGGAAGGCGGCAAGTGTATACGATGGTTGGAATTTCTATACAGAATGCCGATGAACGGCGGGGAGGTCCCGGGCGGGACTCCCCCGTCATCGTTCCGGCCCGTCATCGTTCCGGGCGGCGGCCCCTCCTACAGGCGCGGGTCGACCGGCTCGGACTCCAGCGCGAGCACCGCGAACACCGGCTCGTGCACCCGCCACAGCGGCTCACCGGCCGCCAGCCGGTCCAGCGCCTCCAGGCCCAGCGCGTACTCACGCAGCGCCAGCGAGCGCTTGTGGCCCAGCGAGCGCTGGCTCAGCCGGTCCAGGTGCTCGGTGTAGTCCGGGCCGTAGATGATCCGCAGGTACTCCCGACCGCGGACCTTCACGCCCGGCTGCACCAGACCGCCCGGACGGCCCTCACCGCGCACCGTCCGCACCACCGAGGCCAGCGGCTTGACCACCATGCCCTCGCCGCCCGCGCCGGTCAGCTCCTCCCACCAGGCGGTGGCGTCGGCCATCGAGGCCTCGTCCTCGGTGTCCACCAGGACGCGGCCGGTGCGGTGCAGCATCGGCTCCTTCCCGGCGGTGTCTTCGGCGTCAGTGTTGCCGGCGTCGGCCTCCACCAGTCGGTCGATCCAGGCCAGGTGCTCGTCGTGCGGGCGCACCGCGAGGTTCGCCCCCTCGGTTGCCAGTAGCTGGAACGGCGCGAGCCGGATGCCCGACAGGCCCTCGGTCGGCCAGCAGTAGCGCCGGTACGCCTCGGTGAACGCCGATGCGTCAGCGGCCCGCCGGCGCTGGCGCTCGGTCAGCTCCGCGAGGTCCAGCCCGCGCCCGGCCGCCCGCTCCAGCGCGGACAGCACCTCGGGCAGCGCAGCGCCGGCCGCCGCGCCGACCGCCGCGTACTGACGGCGCAGCAGCTCCACCGCCTTCAGCGACCAGGGCATCAGCTCGGCGTCCAGGAGCAGCCAGCCGGAGTCCAACTCCTCGAACAGACCTGCGCGTTCGGCGGCCGCACGGACCCGCCCGAGCACGGCGGCGGTCAGCTCCCCGTCGTTGAGGAAGGCCCGACCGGTCCTGGTCCAGATCGCGCCCGGCCCGGCCACGCCGAAGCGCTGTTCCAGCGCCTCGTCGTCCCGGGCGACCAGCAGCACCGCGCGCGAGCCCATGTGCTTCTCCTCGCACACCAGGTGCCGGACGCCGTCCGCGCGGTAGGCGAAGAAGGCCTCCTCCGGATGCTCCAGATAGCCCTCCCGACGGGAGGTCGGGCTCGGCGCCATGGTCGGCGGCAGATAGGTGAGCAGTCTGGGGTCCAGCGCGAAGCGGCTCATCACCTCCAGCGCCGCCGCCGCGTTCTCCTCCCGGACGGCGACCCGCCCGTGCAGACCGGTCTCCACGACCCGGCGGCCGGCCACGTCGGCGAGGTCCAGCGGGCGGCCCTCACGGGCGCCCGGCGCGTCGGTGAGCAGCGGACGCACCGGCGCGTACCACTCCCGCTCGGCCTCCACGCTCACCAGCTCGCGCTCGGGGTAGCGCAGCGCGGTCAGGCTGCCGCCGAAGACGCAGCCGGTGTCCAGGCAGATGGTGTTGTTGACGAAGCTCGCGCTCGGCACCGGGGTGTGGCCGTAGACCACCAGCGCCCGGCCCCGGTACTCCTCCGCCCAGGGGTAGCGCACCGGCAGACCGTACTCGTCGGTCTCGCCGGTGGTCTCCCCGTACAGGGCGT
>NZ_JBSFJV010000168.1:0-9605 GCF_053598235.1 Kitasatospora sp. NPDC001159 | reverse complement strand
CTTTCCCTCCCCGACGCTCTACCTATCTACGGCTCTTCTTACCACACCGACCCCGGCCGGCGCCCCACGCGCTGCGGGGCGGCCGCCCGCGCGGCCGCCCCTCTCCGTTCACGTTCGCCGGATCACCAACCGGCGCTCTCGGCACCGGACTTCGCCATCGAGGAGCCGGTCCTCCCGGACGCGGACCCCGGGTCGGAACTGGTCCGGATCAGCGGCGTCGCGGCTGGGCCGATCACCTCCGACGCCTTCGACACCTCCGACGCCTCGGGCCCGAGCGCGTCCAGCCGCAGGACGAGATTCCGCGGCACGCCCGAACGCGGGTGGCCCGGCCAGTGGCAATCCGTCGCCCGGACTTCCCGGGTACGGCGGCCGCCCGCCGTGGTCACCGGCCCGGGCACCACCTCGGCGTCCGGGCGCCATCCGCGCCCTGGCCACAGGTGCTCCAGTCGCAGCTCCCAGGCGTCCGCGTTGACGACCAGGGACTCCCCCACCACGCCGGCCAGCACCAGGGTCCCGTAGGGGGTGCGGACCACCGCCCGCTGGTCGAAGTCGGCGTCCTTGCCGACCACCGTGATGCGCCACGCCCCGTCGACGAACATCCCGCCGCCCCTTCCGAGGTTCCGACCGGCCGTCAGGCCTTGCGGCGGGCGGCGACCCGACGGCCGGCCACGACCAGCCCGGCACCGGCGGCCAGGGTGGCGGCGCCGGCCACCGCGAGGGTGGTGCTGCCGCCACCACCGGTCTGCGCCAGGGCCGGCGCGGCGCTCGCGCTCGCCGAGGGCACGGCCGAGGGCTGCGCGGCGGGCGAGGACGGGGTCGCCGACGGGGTGCCGCTCGGGGTCAGTGTGGCCGCGCGGCTCGACGTCGGGGTCGGCGTGGACGGCTGGGTCGGCGTGCCCGTCGGCGTCGGCGTGCCCGGCGGGACCGGTGGGGTCGGGGTGGTGGTCGGGGTGGCAGACGGGCAGAGCGGGACATCGGCGACGTGCTTGTCGACGTGGGTGTCCGCCAAGGTGAACCGCCAGTCGTCCCCGTGGCCCGAGTAGCTCACGGTCACCTTGACGGTGTCGTGCGCGCCGAGCGTGCCGTGGTACTCCTCGCTGCCGCCGATCAGGCTGAGGGTGTAGTCGCCCGCGGCCTTGTAGTTGTTGCCGAGGACGAGTTCGACGTGTCCGGCGTCCGCCCGGCAGCCGACCGTCAAAGAGGCATCGCTCGGGTGCCAGGCGAAGGCTTGCCCGGTGCCGGCCAGTGCCAGGGCGGCGACCGCGCCACTGGTGACCGCGGCAGCGCGGCGTACGTGCTTCATCTGTGCTTCTCCTCGGAGGGTTCAGGGGGTTCGTGGCGGTCACGAGAGCCGCCCCGCACGCCCCGTCCGTGGGAAGCGGTGGGCACCCGAGGCGGCGGACGACCGTAGCGGGCCGTCACCGTCAAGTACGGCCTGCAGAGCTCCCCGGGTTCACCGGTTGCGCCGGTGAACGTCGAGAACTGTCATCGGAGGTGAACCGCGACCGCGCTGGTCCGGGCCCGCGGCCACTTCCCGACCGAGGCCGCCGCCCTCAAGTGCGTGTACATGGCCTTGATGAGCCTGGACCCGACCGGAAAGGGCCGCACGAGGTGGATCATGCGCTGGAAGGCGCCGCTGAACGCCTTCCAGATCGCCTTCGAAGGCCGCCTCATCCTCGACACCCACTGACCGTTCAACAACCAAGATCAGCCGTTAAGTTGACACTCTCGCGGGGCCTGGTCAGTTGACTGCAAGACTCGTTGAGTGGCTCGACTCGGCGAGGGCATATCAGGAGCAGCAGTCGTGTGCCTGACGGCGAAGGCGGGTACGGCCCTTCATGCGCACACCTCCGCCATGACCACTTGAGTCCGCAGGGCCGGTGCGTGAACCATCGGGTCGGGTGCCGCATCGTCCTGGTGTGGGGCCCGTTCCGGGTGGTGCTGTGCGAGGGAGAGCAGGGGACGGATGACAGGTGAGGTGATCGGCGTCGGGCTTTGCGTGTTTGCGGGCCTACTGTGCCTGTGGAGTGGCGTGCGGGAGATGTGGCTGCAAGCGCGGCTGCGTCGGTACGGCGTTCACGCCGAGGGGGTGGCCCTCTGTGACAGGTTTGGGTGAGACGTCCCGCTTTGGCGGGTTTGCGTAGCCTGAGAGGGCGAGACACAGGAGTACCACCCAGTAATGACCAGCACCACCACCCCCGACGGTATCGACCCGGCCGGGAAGCCGAAGCGCCGCACGTTCACCGCCGAGTACAAGCTGCGCGTCCTTGACCAGTACGAGACCGCCGCTTCCGGAGCCGAGCGCGGCTCCCTGCTGCGGCGCGAGCGGCTGTACCACTCGCACATCCAGGAGTGGCGGGCCGCCCGGGACGCGGGGGCACTGGAGCGGCTGGCCGACCACCGCAGGAGCCCCGCCCGGCCGAAGAAGTCCGCGGCCGAGATCGAGAACGAGAAGCTGCGGCGGGAGAACGAGCGGCTGAAGAAGGAGCTCGCGAAGAACAAGGCCGCGGTGGAGGTCCTGGGAAAAGCTGTCGCGCTCTTGGAATCGGTCTCCGAGAGCGCGGACTGAAGCACGTCCTGGACTCCCATCTGCCCGCGGTTGTCGACGAGTTGGCGGTGCACACGGGCATCGTGGCCGCCTGCCGGCTGACCGGCCGCTCGCGCGCCACCCACCACCGCCACCACCACCCCGAGCCGCCGAAGGCCAAGCGCCCGAGACCGGCGCCGCCTCAGGCACTGTCGGCCGCCGAACGCGCCGCCGTGCTGGAGTTGATGGACTCGCCCGAGTACGCCGAGCTGCCGCCGGCACAGATCTGGGCACGGGAGCTGGACGCCGGGCGCTACCACTGTTCGATCCGCACCATGTACCGCGTCCTGGCCGCCGCCGGGCAGAACGGCGAGCGCCGCCGCCAGGCCACGCACCCGCCCAGGACCATCCCCGAACTCATCGCGACCGCCCCCTCCCAGGTGTGGTCGTGGGACATCACCCGCCTGCCCGGCCCGGACAGGGGCATCTGGTACCACGCCTACGTGATCATCGATATCTACAGCCGCTGCATCATCGGCCACACCGTCGAGCGCGCCGAATCGGCCGAGCGGGCCGAGGAGTTGATCCGGGAATCCATCGAGCGCAACGGAGTGATCCCAGGGACGGTCCACGCTGACCGTGGTACCTCGATGACCAGCAAGAAGGTCTCCCAGCTGCTGATCGACCTCGACGTGGCCCGCAGCCACTCCCGGCCCAAGGTCAGCAACGACAACCCCTACAGCGAGGCCCGGTTCAAGACCACCAAGTACGCCACCGACTACCCCAAGGCCACGTAGTTAAGCCGATGCTCCGGCTGTCAAGTCCGGTGCGGATTCTGGGGCTTGCGGTAGGCAGACGAACGGGACCTGCGGTAGAGCAGGGAAGCCGACCAAGGTCTTCCCACTCTCGCGAGGTCCCGTTGCCCGATAAGTGTCTCACCGCCACCGTCATCCGCACCGTCACGGTCGCCGCCGGCTCGCTGGCTCCTGGCCATCTCGGTGAGCTGACGCGCCATGTCCCGTTCGAGCTGGTCGACGCCGTCGTCGAGGAGACGAACACCAGCTGTCGGCGGAGACGGCACCTGCCCTCCCGTGTCGGGGTGTACTTCCTGCTGGCCCTCACGCTCTTCTGCGGCCTGGGCTACCAGCGCGTCTGGGAGAAGCTGTGCGCCGGACTGGCCGGACTACCGCTCCACCATCCCTCGGAGAAGGCGCTGAGAGATCTTCGCCGTCGGCTGGGAACGGCCCCGATCAAGGCCCTGTTCGAAGCCGTGGCCGGGCCGCTGGCGCGCCCTGCGGTGCCCGGGGTGTGCTACCGGCACTGGCGTACGGTCGCCTTCGACGGCTGCAGTTCGATCCGGGCCGCCGACCGTCCGCGCGTCCTGGAGCGCCTGCGCAAGCCCCGCGGCCGGTGGGGCGAGGCGGGCCACCCCACCCTGCAACTGATGCCCCTGGTCGAGACCGGGACCCGTGGTCTGCTCGGCGCGGTGTTCGGCTCGACCGCCACCGGCGAACTCACCTATGCCCAGCGTCTGCTGCACCTGCTGACCCACGAGATGCCGCCTTCTCTGGGGGTGACCGTGTGGCGCGAGGCGAGTAGAGACCACTTTGTGCAGCTCAGCTCTAGTGTGATCGACAGTATCGTGTGCAACACCTGTGGCGCCAGAGCTGCATCAGGCAGGTCCTGGTTCGTGTCGCCGCGCGAACCGCGCACGAGCAGCCTCGTGAGCGCTGCGTAGTAGCTGAACAACCGTGTCCGTCGTCCTCTCGCCGGGATTGACGACGGAGATCCAGCCGAGCGCCCCGTATACCGGGTGCGGCATCACTGTGTCGGCGGCTTCGTAGTCGCGAGGGCGGCTGATGCTGCGTGGTTCCTCTCCAGTGAGCTCCTGGAACGTCGCACGGTCGACGTGGACGTTCACGCGCCAGCGGCCCGGAGGGTCGAGGTCAGAAGCGTCGTCGTCGGGGTAGTTCTTGGTGACGATCGTCCCGTAGGGCTGAACGTTCTTGGGTATCTGGCCGTCGGGGGCGTAGTAGAAGAACGCGTCCCCCCACGCCAGCTCGGGGAGGTCGCCTCCCGGTTCCGGGACAAGCACGAGCGCGCCGTCGAGGCGTCGCACGGTCGCGATGATCTGTTCCATACTCATGGTTCAAGCATTACCTTCAAGTGCTTATGTGGGGTTGGCCGGTGGACGAGACCACGAGCGGATCGCGACGAGTACCGCTAAGGACCGTCGATGTCGCCAGAGAGTCGGGGTACTCGCTGCAACTGGTTCGCGACCTGGAGCGGCTGGGAGTCATTCCCCCAGCCACTCGATCGAGCAACGGCTACCGCTCATACACATCAGCTCACGTGCATGCTCTTCGCGCCTATCGCGGACTCGCCGGTGCTGTTGGGCCTGTCGAAGCACGGCAGATGCTCGCGGAGCTGCGGACGGAGACGATCACGGCGGCAGCCTCGGCAATCAGCGCGGTACACGTTCGGCTCGCGCGGGAACGGGACGAGGCTCTGCGTGCTCAACAAGCGTTGCGTGCGATCCAGGATGAGACGAACCCACCCGAGTCCGAGCAGGAGAGTGACGCGATGACGATCACGCAGCTAGCCGCAGCGCTCGATGTCCGTCCCTCAACCCTGCGGTTCTGGGAGCAGGAAGGGCTCGTCATCCCCGAACGAGTGACGTCACTGCGAGCACGTCGATACGGTCTTTCAGCAATCAGAGCGGCCCGGATCGCCGCGGCCCTCCGCGGCACCGGTTACGGCATTCCCGCAGTGCGCGACATCATGGTCTCCCTGCGCCAGCTCGACGGCCGGGGAGAGACCCAACGCATCCTGCAACAACGTCTTGACCAGATCGCCACGCGGACCGTGGCACTGCTTCGAGCGGGTGCAGACTTGGCAGCCGTTGTCACGTCCGCTCAGGAAGCGCCGATCGCCCGATAGACCCGGACCGCCTCGCGTGCTGACGATCCGGGTCGGTGACTGACTCAGCCGCGCTGGTTCAGAGCTCTGGAGAGGCCACGGTTGGCCTCCCTCGCGGCATCGAGATCGGATCGGGCCTCCTCCAACGCCGAGGTCGATCCCCGACTGGATCGGGAACGGCGGCGCGGTGACGGCCTCGGTGATCGAGACGCTGCCGATCGCCGTCACCGTCGGCTGTCAGGGCGGCGGTTCGGTGCAGGTGCACGTCGGCGGTCTGGCTCCGGCCGACTTCACGGTGCAGTGCCCGGTGGACTCCGTCGGCGTCGGCTCGGTGGACATCCCCACCCGTCCCGGCCGGGACTTCCAGTTCACTGTGCACACCTCGGACCCGTCGATCCACTGGGGTATCAACGCCCTCCAGATCCGCTCTGCCCACTGACCCGGATCCCGGGCCCCGGGCTCAGCCCCGGACGCTCCGGGGGCCGGTGACGGCCGCACCCAACGCGTCTACCCGGCTGCGCAGTTCGCGGTCGGCGGTGACCACCACGCAGACCCGCGCCGGATCCTCGGCGCGGGCCTCGCGGACCCGCTCGACGCCTACGCCCGGCACTACAACCACCATCGCCCGCACCAGGCTCGAGGCCAACTCCCTCCCCTCGCCCAAGCGCACCCAATGCCCGTGCCCACCCGGTACGTGGCCTGACCAGCAGCGACGAGTTTCCGAACGCCACAGGCTCGGACAGCAGGACGGGCCGGAGGGCTTCCTTGCAGGCCTGGTGGAAGGAGCCGGTCCACTCGGCGGTGGTGAGGTGTACGAGGGACAGTGGCGGCCCGGCGGGCGGGACGCGAGCGGCCCCGAGGTGGTCGCCGGCCAGGGCCCGGCCTGACCGACATCGCCGCGGCCCGCCCAGGGCAGCGCCCACCGCGCTGTCCTGGGCGGGCGCTATGCGGCCCGCACGCTGTCCTGCTCCGCTGACACCGCATGGAGCGCCTACGGGCGGACGCTCCAAGTCGATCAGCTCCCGGACCGCGGGGTGGGGTCCGCGAGGGCGGCGCCGATCAGCGGTGCCGCCGCAGCGCCCATCATGTCGGCGTGCCGGCACGGGACGTCGATGTTGTGCACCGTCCCGGTGGCGTACTGCTCCCAGGCGCCGGCGGTGGGCGCCCCGGCGTGGCGTTCGAGGGCGGCAGTAAAGAACAGCACGTCGCCGTCGAACACGGCCGGCGTGTGGGCACCGCCGAGGCGCGCGTTGTGGACCAGGGTGCGCGCGGCCGCCGTGACGTTGGCCGCCGTCAGGCCGCCCGCGCCACCCTGCTCCGCCACCAGCAGGGAGACCTCGGCGACGGTCCACTTCTCGGTGGGTGCGGCGCCGGTCTGCGGAACCAGGCCGAGCGCGTCGACGATGTCGGCGAGCGCCGCAGCATCGTCCAACTCGGCTTCATCGCTGGGTGCTTGGTCTGGCTGTGGGTAGCAGTCCAGCAAGACCAGGGAAGCCACCTGCTGGCCGGCGCGCTGCAATTGGACGGCCATCTCGTGCGCGACCAGGCCGCCGAAGGACCAGCCCAGCAGGTGGTAGGGGCCCTCGGGCTGGACCGTGCGGAGTTGTGCCAGGTAGTCGGCCGCCATGTCGGCGAGGTTGGTCGGAAGACCGTCGGTCTGGCGCAGGCTGCGCGCCTGCAGTGCGAACAGTGGCTGGTCATCGTGGATTTCGGCCGCCAATGTGCGGTAGGACCAGCCGAGCCCGAAGCCGTGGTGGACGCAGAACAGCGGCGGTCGGGTGCCGGTGGCACGCAGCGGGAGCAGCACGTCCAGGGCGGCGCCCGCCGTGCCGTCGTCCAGGCGGCGGGCCAGCTCGGCGACGCTGGGAGCCTCGAACAGGTCGCGCACCCCGACCTCGGTGCCGAGGGCGGTCCGGATCCGGCCGACCAGCCGGCTGGCGAGCAGCGAGTGCCCGCCCAGCTCGAAGAAGCTGTCGTCCGCACCGACCCAGGGCAGGCCGAGGACCTCGGCGAAGAGCAGCGCCAGCAACTCCTCCCGCGCCGACGCGGGCGCCCGGCCGGCGGGCCCAGCGGTGTACTCGGGGGCGGGGAGCGCCTTGCGGTCCAGCTTGCCGTTGGGTGTGCGCGGCAGGGCGTCGAGCACCACGACGGCGGCGGGGACCAGGTGCTCGGGCAGCCGCTCGCGCAGGAAGGCGTGCAGCGCGGCGCCGTCCACGGCGGAGGCCGGTACGGCGTAGCCGGTCAGCCTCCGGTCGCCGGGCGTGTCCTCGCGGACCGTCGCGGCCGCCTGCGCCACATTCGGGTGGGCGGCCAACGCGGCCTCGACCTCGCCGAGTTCGATCCGGAAGCCACGGAGCTTGACCTGGTCGTCGGTGCGCTCGACGTACTCCAGTTCGCCGTGCGCGGTCCAGCGGACCAGGTCGCCGGTGCGGTACATCCTCTCGCCGGCCTCGAAGGGGCAGGCGACGAACCGCTCCCCGGTCAGCCCCGGCCGGCCCAGGTAGCCGCGGGCGAGCCCGGCTCCGGCCAGGTACAGCTCGCCGGTGACGCCGGGCGGCACCGGGCGCAGCGCCGAGTCCAGCACGTATGCACGGGTGTTGGCGATCGGCCGGCCGATCGGTGCCGGGGTGCCGGCTCTGTCGAGCGGCTCGCCGACAGTGGCGCACACCGTGGCTTCGGTGGGCCCGTACTCGTTGAGCAGGCGGCGACCGGCGGACCAATGCGCGGCAAGTGCCGGCGGGCAGGGCTCGCCGCCTACGGCCAAAGTGGACAGCCGCGGCAGGACGGTGCCGGGCGGCAGGGTGCCGAGTCGGGTCGGGGTCATCAGCGCGTGGGTGACGGCCTGCCGGCTCAGCAGCCGGGCCAGCTCCTCGCCGGTGCCCGAACCGCCGTCCGGCAGGACCAGGGCAGCGCCGGCGACCAGGGCGAGGAGGACCTCGCCGACGGAGACGTCGAAGCCGGCCGGGGCCAGCTGCGCGACCCGGCTGCCGGGCGCGGTGCCCAGCTGGGCGGCGTGCGCGACGGCGAGGTTCACGGCGGCGGCGTGGGTGACGGTCACGCCCTTGGGCCGGCCGGTGGAGCCGGAGGTGTGGATGACGTAGGCCGGATGGGCGGGGAGCAGCAGCGCGGTGCGGTCGCGGTCGGTGAGATCCGCGGCGTCCTGCCGCGCCAGTGCCTCGGCGGTCGCCGGACTGTCCAGCAGCAGCTGGGGCAGCTCGGCGGGGAGGACGGACCGGGCCGGGCGCGAGGTGATCGCCAGCGCGGGCGCGGCGTCCGCCACCAGCTGGGCGATCCGCTCGGTGGGGTAGGCGGGGTCGACGGGCAGGTAGGCGGCGCCCGACTTGAGGACGGCGAGCAGCGCGACGACCAGGTCGGGGCCGCGGTCCAGCGCGACGGCGACGAGGCTCTCCGGGCCGATGCCGCGGGCGGTGAGGAGCCGGGCGAGCCGGTTGGCCCGGGCGTTCAGCTCGGCGTAGCTCAGCTCCTGGTCCCCGTCCTCGCCCGGCTGGACGAGGGCGACCGCGTCCGGGGTGCGGGCGGCCTGCGCCTCGATCAGCTGAGGCAGGTGGGTGTCCGGGACCTCGGCGGCGGTGTCGTTCCAGGTGGTGAGGATGAGGTCCCGTTCGGCGCCGTCGAGCACCTCGATGGTGTGGACGGGCTGAGTGGGGTCGGTGGTGACGGCCCGCAGCACCCGGGTGAACCGTTCGGCGATCGTCCGGGCGGTGGCGGGGTCGAACAGGTCGGTCGCGTAGACCAGTTCACCGCTCAGCCGGGTGGGCGAGCCGTCCGGCCCGGTGGTCTCGCCGAGGTTGAGGATCAGGTCGAACGCGGCGGGGTGGCCGGTGGGCAGGGGGGTGGCGGTGAGGCCGGGGAGGTCGAGGGCGGCCTGCGCGGTGTTCTGGAGGACGAGCATGATTTGGAAGAGGGGGTGGCGGGCGAGTGAGCGGGTGGGTGCGAGGTCTTCGACGAGGCGTTCGAAGGGGAGGTCTTGGTGTTCGTGGGCGGTGAGGGCGGTGGTGCGGACGCGGTCGAGGAGTTGGGTGAAGGTGGGGTTGCCGGTGAGGTCGGTGCGTAGGACGAGGGTGTTGACGAAGAAGCCGATGAGGTCGTTGAGGGCTTCGTCGGTGCGGCCGGCGATGGGGGTGCCGATGGGGATGTC
>NZ_JBSFJV010000167.1:0-9962 GCF_053598235.1 Kitasatospora sp. NPDC001159 | reverse complement strand
TCGCGGGTCAGCTCGGCGTCGTCCAGGTGCAGCCGGGGCTGGACGAAGGCCCGAAGGTCGGCCTCGATCGCGCTCTGGTTCTGCGCCGTCGGCGGCACGATCGCGGCCCGCCGGACGAGGCCGTCCGCGTCCAGGTCGTAGCGGTGGTAGAGCAGCCCGCGCGGGGCCTCGGTGGCGCCGTACCCGGTGCCCGCCCGGGGCGGGACGGGGACGGCCGGGGCGGGCGGCGGCTCGTAGCGCTCGATGATCCGCTGCGCCTCGGTGACGGCCCACAGCACCTCCGCCGCCCGGACCACGATGCTGCGGAAGGGGTTGTCGCAGCGCGGGCCGAGCCCGGCCTCGGCGGCCAGCGCACGGACCTCAGCGGGCAGGCGCCCGCTGCCGAGGTTCCAGCGGGCGAGCGGCCCGGTCAGGTGGGGCCGCCCGTCGAGGGTGGCGTGCAGCGCGGTGGAGTGCGGCACCTGGCGCTCCCGGACGCGCTGCTCGAAGTCGTTCACGTCGAAGGGGCCGGCGATCGTACCGGTGGGCGCACCGGAATCGATGGCGTAGCCGTCAGGCTCGGTGAGTGCGAGGAGTTCGTGCCGGACGGTCAGCGGCGGGAAGTCGAACCCGGC
This sequence comes from Kitasatospora sp. NPDC001159, assembly GCF_053598235.1. NCBI lineage: Bacteria > Bacillati > Actinomycetota > Actinomycetes > Kitasatosporales > Streptomycetaceae > Kitasatospora > Kitasatospora sp. NPDC001159. The sequence goes on along the minus strand of NZ_JBSFJV010000167.1, from coordinate 9,348 downwards.
TACCCAGCCGAGGGTGGACTCGGCGTCGGTCCTGGCCTGGCGCAACACCGTTGCCAGGTGGTCGAGTTCGGCTCGGGTCGGCAGCCGGTGGAAACCGCCGAGCCGGAGGTTGACCGGGTGGATCGCGCGCCCGCCGAGAGTTTCGAGGATCTCGTTGCCGGCCTTCTTGAGCCGCAGTCCGCGCTGGAGGAGGGCCGGGTCGGTGCGGGCGAGTGCCAGCGCGTCGGGCAGGTGCAGGAAGTCGGGAGCGTGCAGCAGGTAGATGTGCAGGGTGTGGCTCTCGATCCACTCCCCGCAGTACAACAGCCGTCGCAGCTGGGCGAGTTGGCCGCCCACTCGGACCCCGCAGGCGTTCTCCACCGCCTGGCAGGCGCTCATCTGGTACGCGACCGGGCAGATCCCGCAGATGCGTGAGGTGAGGTCGGGCGGTTCGGTGTACCGGCGGCCGCGCAGCAGCGCCTCGAAGTAGCGCGGGGGTTCGTAGATCTCCAGCCGGACGTCCTCGACGCCGCCGTCGCGGACGGAGACGTGCAGCGCGCCCTCGCCCTCGACGCGGGCCAACGCGCCGACGGTGAGCAGCCGCTCGGTGCGGTGGGTCATCCGGCCTCCTCGGTCGCCCGCCGGGCGGCCTCGGCGACGGCGCGGCGGGCGTGCTCGCCGTCGATGGGGCGGGTGGGGAATGCGGCGAGGGCGTCCTCGCCGTCGGGGCTGCCGGCAGGGACGGCGTAGCGCGACCCTCCCCCAGCCTCCGGTCTGGGGGCCGCCGTCTCGGTGAGCGCCAGGTCGTACGACGGTCCCTGCGGCAGGTCCGGGCCGGTGCCCGTCGAGGCGCAGAAGCAGACCGCGCTCGGCTCGGTGCACTCGACCACGACGAGGAACGCGCCGTCCCGCCGCGGCCCGTACACGGGATCGCGGTACGCGCCGCCGGTCAGCACCCGGTCCTGGACGGCGATCGCGCGCAGGTCGCAGGGCCGCACGCCGAGGAAGGCGTAGCGGGGCGGCGGGTCGTCGTCCTCACGGACGGTGACGGTGCCGTCCCCGGCCCGGTCCGCCTGCCAGAGCCGGGCCCGGGGCGGGTGCAGGAAGGTCTTCCAGGACCGCGGCCCGGCGGAGTGGGCGAACGCCGCCCGGTCGGCACGCCGGCGCAGCCGGTAGGTACCGGCCTCGGCCGCTGTGCCCCACCCGTACGGCAGCTCCTCGGCCGAGGCCAGCTCGGCGAGCACGACCGCGCCGTCCCGCACGGTGGGCCCGATCACGGTGTACCCGCGCTGCCGCAGGGCCTCGACGAGCGCGGCGAGGCCCTGTTCGTCCAGTTCCACGAGCGGTGCGGCGGTGGTGTCCATCGGGCTGTCCTCGGGCCGGTCCGGGAACCGCCCGGGGTGGGCGGCGCGCTACGTTCCACTGTCCGCCGCGTCCCGGGATTCCGCATGGGCCGCCCGCCCCCACTCCCGGGGGCCGTCGGGGCCCGCCCGCGGCCGTGGCCGTGGCCGGGCCCCGGACCGGCGGGTCCGGCGTCCACGCGGCCTGCGCCAGGACCTTCAGTGGGAACTCACCCAACTCGGCGACGGCCGTACCGACGACGAGCCGAAGGGTGCCGCATCCTGGCCACACACCACCGAGCCGAGAGGGAGACCCCCTTGCGCATCACCGACGCCCGCACCGGGCAACGCACCGAGATCCACCCGCACCGGGCCGGACTCCTGCACGTGACCGTCGACGTCGGTGAGCAGGGCCACCCGTTCGGCCTCGGGGATCTGCGAGCCCTGGTGGCCGGTGACGTACTGGCCCGCACCTGCGAGGCCCAGGGCCTGCAAGTGATCACCGAACTCGTCGTCCCGGACACCCCCGGCGAGGAGAGCCGGGCCCTGCTGAAGGCCGCCGACCGACTCGGCGTCCACCCGCCCGCCCAGCTCAGCACACGCCACGGCGGCGGCGGCGACGGCGGCGACGACGGCGACGGCCGGACGGCGGCCGACCTGTCGATCACGAGCCGCTCACCCTCCCATCCCGGCCCGCCGTCCGCGTCGATCCTGGTCACCGGTCCGGTGACGGCGCCCCGGCACGCCCGTGCGGATTCCGGAGCCGAACCGCTTGCCTCCGTCACCCTGGACGAGCACGATCCCCTCGCACTGCGCCTCACCTTCCTCGAACACGCCGTCACCGCCCCGATCCGGCTCACCGCCGACGACCTGGCGAACGCTGCCGCGCGGCTGGCCCGCTGGCGAGCACTGGTGGCCTCCCTCGCCTGCGAGCCGTCCCGCCCGCCGGAAGCCGACATGGTCCAGGGGGGATTCGACGGCCTGAACGAGGACCTGGACGCCCGGGCCGCGGTGCGCGCCCTGCACGCACTGGAGGCCCGGGCCGCCCTGCCGGACGGCGCCCGCTTCGAAACCTTCGTGCGCCTGGACCAGATCCTCGCCCTCGAACTCGGCCGCGACATCGGCCGAACACCGGGATGAACCGGCCGGGCGCGGCACCCGCGCCCAACCGACGGCTGAACCTCCGCCGGGCAGGCCAGGGCCGCCCCGGCAGGCCTGGCCAGTGGACTCGTGCCGCAGCAGGGTCCTCGCCTTGACCGCCTTGACGTGGCGCCCGCGCAGGTGGGCACGGTTGCCGCGGGAGGAGCAGGCCTTGTCTCCGGCGACCGCGTCGGGCCGAGTGCGAGGACGACCGACCGGCCCACGCACCCGCACCTTCCACAGCGGGTTCCGCCATGAGTCGGCCCGCTCCTGACGGAGCGAGATTCCGTTTCCGGAGAGAACCCCGGCCGCACTCCGGCAAGTTGACAGACCGCCATCACGGAAGGCCTGGCGGCCCCTCCCCGCGCCGAGGGGCGGTTCCGCGGCATGCGCACACCGCGGAACCGCCCTGGTTCCAGTCAGCTGCCGCCGGGGATGAACCGGTGATCAGAAACTGTGCGGGATCAGGCTGATGCAGTTCTGCTCCCACTGGCCCAGGTCGACGTTCGCGGTGGAGATGTACTGCATGTCGATGAAGCCGCTGATGGCGTTACCGGCCGCCGACGGGCCCCTCCCCGACCCCACCAGGGGCCCCCGCGCCAGAAGGCCGACCCGCAGAACCCCCGGGCCGGCCGCTGCGATATTCCGATTGGTCGCGTTCCGTTCAAGCTCCGCTTACCCCATCATGGAACGGTGTCCAGCGCGCCTACGCGCGTAGCACCGCCCCCTGTACCCCCACAGCACCAGGAGCTTGACTCATGCTCAGACACACCCACGCCGTCCGCCCGCTCGCCCTGGGCGCCGTCGTCCTGACCGTGCTCGCCGGCGCGAGCGCCGTACCCCACCGGGCCGCGGCGGCGACCGTGACGTCCACCGCCACCACCACGCAGCACCGCGTCCTGTTCGACAACAGCAAGGCGGAGACCGCCGGCAACGCGGACTGGATCATCAGCACCAACCAGCCGGACCCGCTCGGCGAGAACGCCAGCCCCCAGTCCGAGACCGACTGGACGGGCGCCATCTCCAGCTGGGGCGTCGCTCTCCAGAAGACCGGCCAGTACAGCCTCAAGACCCTGCCGAGCGGCTCCACCATCACCTACGGCACCGGCGGAGCACTGGACCTCGCCAACTTCGACGAGTTCGTCCTGCCCGAGCCGAACATCCGGCTGAGCGACTCCGAGAAGACCGCCGTCATGACGTTCGTCCAGAACGGCGGCGGGCTGTTCCTGATCTCCGACCACACCGGCAGCGACCGCAACAACGACGGCTGGGACTCCCCCGCCGTCATCAACGACCTCATGACCACCAACTCGGTCAACAGCAACGACCCGTTCGGGCTCTCGGTCGACCTGCTCAACATCCAGACCGACAACCCGACCGCCGTCAACGACGCCACGGACCCCGTCCTGCACGGCCCGTTCGGCACCGTCACCGGCAGCATCATCCGCAACGGCACCACCTTCACCCTCAAGCCCGCCGACAACCCCTCCGTCAAGGGCATCGTCTACCGCACCGGCTACTCCGGCACCACCGGCGCCTTCTTCGCCACCAGCAGCTTCGGCAAGGGCCGGGTCGCCCTCTGGGGCGACAGCTCGGCCATCGACGACGGCACGGGTGAACCCGGCAAGACCGTCTACGACGGCTGGAACGACCCGGCCGGCACCGACGCCGCGCTCGGCCTCAACGCCACCGCCTGGCTCGCCGCCGGCAGCGGCGGCAGCACCACCGGCAGCGTCACCCTCACCAACCCCGGCGCCCGGACGGCCACCGCCGGAACCGCCACCAGCCTCCAGCTCTCCGCCACCGACACGGCCGGCGGAAGCCTGAGCTACGCCGCGTCCGGCCTGCCCACCGGCCTGAGCGTCAACACCACGACCGGTCTGATCAGCGGTACCCCCACCACCGCCGGGACCTACTCCGTGACGGCCACCGCGACCGACTCCACCGGCCCGTCCTCCTCCGTCACCTTCACCTGGACCGTCCAGTCCACCGGCGGCGGCTGCACCGCGGCCCAGCTGCTCACCAACCCCGGCTTCGAGGCCGGTTCGACGGCCGGCTGGACGGAGACCAACACCAGCGGCACCAGCACCGTCAACAGCAGCTCCAGCGAGCCGCCGCACTCCGGCACGTACGACGCCTGGCTGGACGGGTACGGCACCACCAACACCGACACGCTCGCCCAGACGGTGACCCTGCCGGCCGGCTGCAGCACCTACACCTTCAGCTTCTGGCTGCACATCGACACCGCCGCGAGCAGCACCACCGCCTTCGACACGCTGAAGGTGACCGCGAACGGCACCACCCTGGCGACCTACTCCAACGTCAACGCGGCCGCCGGCTACCAGCAGCACAGCTTCAACCTGTCCGGCTACGCCGGCCAGACCGTGACCCTCAAGTTCACCGGCGCCGAGGACTACACCAAGCAGACCTCCTTCGTCCTCGACGACACCGCCGTCAACATCGCTTGACATCCTCCCCGCCCTGATATGTAGAGCGTTTCGTCAAGTGGTGCAGGGCTGCTCGCGCCCTCGGGAGGGCCGGGGCGCGAGCCGGGTGATGGTGCCTGGTGGGAGTCCCTGGGGCTGCGTGTCGTGGCGGCGACCCCGGGCGCTGGCCTCGGGCACGCCGAGCACGTCGGTCCCCCGCCGCACCGGGCGGCGGGGGACCGGTCCGTTTCCTCCCCCGGTTCGACCATGCCGTAGACCTCCTGCAGCGCCACCACGTCGGCGTCCAGGGACACGACGGCGGCGGTGAGCGGCTGCCCGGCGGCGGTGTCCGAGCTCGTGGACGACGGTCGGCCGTCGTCCAGGATCCTCCGGCCGCGCAGGACGTCGAAGGTCGCGAGCCGCACCGGCGCAGAGCTGATCAGGGGCGGACGGTTATAGCAACGGACCGACCGCTCAGGTCCAGGCGACCGTCAGCCGTCCGTCCCACTCCCCCGGAGCAGCCGGGCCTACCGGACGGACGTGCCGCCGCGCCGTTGCCGGAGGATCATCAAGACGGCGAAGGAACCGGTACCCGCGCCTCCCCGAATCGTCCGGATCCGCCGGATTCGCCGAGCCGGACAGCCCGCTGTCAGCCGTACCTCCTGGAGGTCCCCGTGAACACCACTCCCACGTCTGGTCCCGCCGCTCCGATCGTCGTCGGGACGGACTGCTCGGAGTCCGCCCGCAGGGCTGTGCTCTTCGCCCTTCGCGAGGCGCAGCTGCGCGGGGTCGGCGTGCGGGCCGTCTGCGCCTACGGCGGCGCACACACCGAGCCGCCCGGCACGGCCCTGACGGGCTGGCGCACGAGCGGCGAGCCGTCCCCGCATCTGCAGGACGCCGTCGCCCGCGATGTGACCGACTCGGTCGAGGAACTGCGGCAGCAGGTCGGCGAGCCGTACGTGGAGGTCGAGGTGCGCTGTGAGCGCGGCCGGCCCGCTCAGGTCCTGCTGGACGCGAGCCAGGACGCTGGCCTGCTGGTGGTGGGCACCCGCGGCGCGGGCCTCTGGGGACGGCTCACGCTCGGCTCGACCAGCACCGAGATCGTCCACCACGCCCACCTCCCCGTCGTCGTCGTGCCACCCCCGCCCGAGGGTGGCCCCGGGTGAGCGCTGTACCCGGCAAACCGGCGGACCTCCCGAGGAAGAGCAGGCCGTGCGGTACCGAACCGTCCAGGACGTCGACTGCCTGGAGTGGGCTGAGTTCACCGCCGCGGCGGGCGCGGGGCCACCCGGGCCCACCGGTCCGCCAGCCCGGGCCGGCCCGGCCCCGGTCGGCTGCGGCCGACGATGAGGGTGGTCAGGGCTCCGCACAGAGCCGGTGACAGCGCCGGGCCGGGGCTGACGAAGGAGTCTGCCTGTAGCTGCTGCACGTCTCGCTGGCCGCCGGCGGCGGGCCGCCCCGGCGGTCCCGTCAGCCGTCGGTCTGGTCGAGGACGTCCTCCACCGGGCGGCGCGGGCTGGCGGCTCCGGACGGGCCGTACCCGAGACGCAGGACGAGCTGGACGTGGGCGGGGCCCTCGGCGGGGTCGCGCAGGCGCCAGCGGGTGTCGGGGATCTCGACGGCCTGGTGCAGGACTGAGGCGCGCAGGCCGTGGACGGTGGCGAGCAGCCAGGCGCGCTGCATCGCCTGTCCGGTGCGCAACCAGTCGGCCTGGCCGTCGAAGTGGGTCTCGAGGATGGCGAGTTGGGGCAGGGCCTCAAAACGGCCGGCCGGGGTGGTGTGGCGCGGCGGGTGGCCTGCGAAGCTGCGCATCGGGACCCGGGCGTCGCGGTCGTGAGAGCCGAGGGCGGCGAGCGGAATGCCGTCGTAGGAGGGTTCGAGGCGCAGCCAGCGAAGGGTCTCGGCCTCACGGGTGACGTCGGCGGCGATCCGGGCCTCGGCCTCGGAGGTGAGGGCGAGCACCCGGCGCGCCCCGTACTCCTCCAGCACGGTCAGGGTGACGCCTTCGTCCTGGGCCGCTGTGATGAGGTCGGCGACGAGCGCCTCGGGGACGTCCCGGTTGGTGAACGGGTGGCGGCTGGAGTGGCGCTGGGCGATGGCCGGGTAGAGGTCGGCGCCGAAGGGCCGGGGCGTACGGGCGGGTGCGGAGAGGTCGAGCATCGCGCGCGGCTGCGCGCCTTCCCCCGCGGGGAGCAGCCGGACGGCAGCCTCGCGGCCGAGATGGGCGGCGGCCACCCTCAGGTTGAAGACGGCGGCGCCGATCGAGATGTGCATCGCCCTGCCGTCGGGGTCGGCGACCGGGACGGTTCGGCCCAGGTCCGCGTGCACCTCCAGGCCGAGCAGGTCGGGGGTGGGGCGGAAGCGCCAGGGCTGGCTGTTGTGCAGCGAGGGTGCCAGGCCTCCGGCTTCGGCCAGCAGACGCAGGTCGGCGGCGGTGAGGGCGGTTTCGGTGGTCATTGAGATTCACTCCCTGCTGCCTGTTCACTGCCTGCTACCGGCGGGGAGCGCCAGTGATTCAAGGATCCGCCGCCTCGGCGGTGTCCGGCGAGGGCCCAACGGCCCGGGTTCACCGGCCGGGCGGCCTGCCGTGTCGAGGACGCCGGTTCCTGGGTCTCTCCGCGGGTCCCCGAACGCCCGCGCCGGCCCCGCCGGCTCCCGTCGGCCCTCGTCGGCACGGGCGATGGGGCCCGCTGGCGGGCCGAACGGCCCTGCCGCCGCGCGCCCGGCGGCGGTCTGCTGGTGATGGAGGCCCGGCTCACCCGGCCAGGCCCTGAACACCGGAGGCACGGCCGTGCTGACCGACGACTCCCGCACCACCACCCAGCAGCTGATGCACACCGCCTCCGGGCGGACCCTCGCGGTGTCCCGCTACGCCCCGGAAGTCCTGCCGGACACCGGTCGCATCGTGCTCGACACGGCGCTCGCACCGTACGACGCCAACCAGGTCTGGATCTCGCTCACCCCGGCCGAGGCCCGGCTGCTGGCCGGGATGCTGCTGCGCCAGGCCGCCGCCCTGGAGCGACCTCAGGCTCCGCGGCCCGGACGGATCGAGGTCGATCCGGTGGCGGGAGACCTGTATGCCATCGGCATCCGGTCGCACGCCCTGACCGTGGACCAGCCCGTTGACGCGGGCGGCGGCGACGCCGCGCCGACCCCGGTCGAGCTGTGCGCCTCCGCCCTGGCCTCCTGCACCGCCCACTACGCCGGCGGCTACCTCGACCGGCACGGCCTCAACCGCGACGGCCTCCACGTCACCGCCGACTTCACCATGGCGCAGGACCGACCGGCCCGGATCGCCTCGGTCTCCATCGAGGTCACCGCCCCCGGCCTGCCGCCCGAGCGGGAAGCCGGCCTGCTCGCGGTCATCCGCCACTGCACGGTGAAGAACACGCTCGACAACCCGCCGGACGTCAGGCTCTCGCTGAACGGCACCCCAAGGGGCGGCGCGTCATGAAGGCCGGAGACCTGATGACCACACCGCCGGTCACCGTCGGTCTCACCACGACGGCCCTCGAGGCCGCTCTGGTCATGGAACGGGAGGCCGTCGGCTGCGTCCTCGTCATCGACCGGGGCCGTCTGCGGGGCATTCTCACGGACCGCGACCTCACCGTCCGCGGGCTCGCGCACGGCCCCCACCCCGCGCAACCGGTCACGGACCTCATGACCACCCCGGTCACCACCGTGGAGGCCGACGACGACCTCGACACCGCGTACCGCGTCTTCCGCAGCGCCGACGTGCGCCGCCTGCCCGTCCTCGACCAGGGCCGCCCCGTAGGCGTGCTCACCGTCGACGACCTGCTGCGCGACGTCGTCCAACGACTCTTCGACCTGCTCGTCCCGGTCTCGCACAGCGCGCTGCGCGAGACCGCGCTCTGACCGTCCGCGCACCCATCGGCGAAGCCACGAAACCCGCCTGCACCATCGAGATCACCGAGGACGGCTGACCACCGCCACCGCCCGGCCCGGGGCCGCCGCCCCGGGCCCGCCGATCCGGGAGGCCCGGAGATGACCACGCACACCAGGACACCGATGCGCACCAAGCAGTGGACCCTGCGCCTCGACCTCTTCGAGGAGGGCGACACCACCAAGGTCCACGCCGTCCTCGACACCGGCGACACACGGCTGGAGACCCGCACCACCGCCCACCGCAACCCCGACGACCCACCCGCCCCCGAGATCGGCGACGAGTACGCCGCCGCCCGCGCCCTCATCGACCTCGGCCACCAACTCCTGCGCGCCGGCCGCACCGACTCCGCCGCCAACGAGCCCTCCACGAGGCGCAGTCCGTAGACCGTCTGACGTCGGGGATGTCGGCCTCGCACGAGCGGTCTCTGGGCGAGGAAGTCGGCCTCCTCCGGGGGCGGCGGCCTAGGGCGTGTCTCTCCGATCATCTGACTCGTTAGATTGGTATGGCTGGTCGTGGTGATCTGACGGACGAGGAGTGGGCTCGCTTGGAGCCGCTT
>NZ_JBSFJV010000166.1:0-10091 GCF_053598235.1 Kitasatospora sp. NPDC001159 | reverse complement strand
CCGGCCAGGATGCCGGCCGCGATCAGGGCCAACAGGATCCCGAGCACCAGCAGAGTCCAGCCCCAGGCCCGCAGATCACCCACGACGATGTGGGCCCCGGCGACGAAGACGTGCGACCGGTTGATCGCGGCGACGCCGTTCAGGCCGTTGAAGAGCGCCAGGATGAACACCAGCACACCGGCGAAGGTCACCATGCCACTCGGGCAGCAATGGCGCATTCCGCGCGTCCCACTCGCACCGGTCGCCGAGGAAGCAGGAGACACCATGAGACACCTCCAGTGCGGTCCCGCCCGTCCCCCGGTTGAGGGGCGACGGGAACTCCGCCGAGCGGCTCCTACGGACCAGCCTAGGACCGCACCACGCGGGGGGCGCGACGTACCCTGCTCAGCCGGCTGCCCGCGCCTGCGGAGCGCCGAAGGAGGAACGGAGGATCCGGCCGCTCACGGCCAATACCCAGGCAGGGAAGGCCGTCCCCGGTGGCACTGTCCTGCGTAGTCTGCCCGACCACACCGCTCTTCAACTGGCCCGCCCTGCCCGACACGATCGTCCCGGACTTCCCGCTCACCAACATGAGCTTCAACCTCTCCTACTCGGACAGCGACCTCTGACCGCCAACGTCCTAGGGTGGTGATGTCGGGCCTGCGTGCCGGACGGGAGCCACGATCATGGGCGAGGCGTTGCTGCGGCCGAGAGCCCCGTGTGCCCGGGACTCTCGCTGGGTGACCGTGGCCGCGGCGGTGGGGCTGCTCGCGTCCCTCGCCTACAGTTCGTTCCCGCTGCAGTGGGTGGTGGGGTCGCGGCTGAGCGTGATCCGGTCGTACGTCAGCGAGCTGTCCGTGGCGGGCCAGCCCGAGGCCATGGTGTTCCGCGTGGGCGACACGATCGGCGGGGTGGGCCTGGTCGTCCTCGCAGCGGGCCTCGCGGCCTCGTGCGCCCGCGGGAGCCGGCGCGCGGTGGCCGCCGCGATCGCCCTCGCGATCACCGGGCTGAGCTCGGCCGCCGACGGCCTGTGGCCGATGCCCTGCGCGCCGTCAGCCGACCCGGTCTGCCGCGCCCAGGACCGGAGCACCCTCACGGCACAGCTCACCCAGACGCACACGCTGGCCAGCCTGCTGGAGTTCACGGCCGCGGTGATCGCCGCCGTGCTCTTCGGTACCGTACTGCTCCGCCTGCCGGGCCACCACCGGCTCGGCCTGTTCACCCTGGCGGCCGGGCTCGGGGCGGGGACCCTGGGGCTCGGGGAGATCGCGATGGTGCTGGCCGACTCGCGGGCGGTCGGCGTTCCCGAGCGCGCCCAGGTCCTGCTCGTCTCCCTGTTCTGCGCAGCCCTTAGCGTCCACCTCCTGCGCCGGCGAGCCGGTCGGCCGTCGTGAGCCCGCCCTCGAACATCGTGGTGATGCCGAGGGATTCGTCCGGCCCGGGCTACGCCCTGCGGTCGTCCACGAAGGCGCATTCGCCGCCGGGCCTGGGCTCGAACGGCCACGCCGTCCGGGTCGAAGGTGCGGCGCGCGGCCTCGGCCAGCTCGGATGGCTTGTGCGGGGCCTGCAGCCAGGATGTACCTGCGGACGGGCCATGCGGAACGGGCCTCGGAGCACCTTGCTGGACAGTCCCCGGCTCTGGCGGGACCCTGGCCGCAAGCGCGCCGACCGCTCCCGCGCGGGGCCGGGCAGCCGGTACGGAGGGCCGTTCGACCCTGGTACCGCGACGGGGCGCGAGTAGCGTGGGAAGTGGCCTGCAGGGCGAGCGAGGGAGCTCGGCCGGAGCGGCTTCGGATGGTCAAACTGCGCTGTTCGGGGCCGATCTCGACGGTCGGGCTGAGAGGCCGGAAGGGTGTCGACGAGCCCCCGACGGCGACCTCCACCACCTGATCCGGGCAATTCCGGCGTAGGGAGCCCACCTTGCAGGTTCCATCATGGGGAAGGTAGGACGGCCCGGTGCCGGTCCCCCGGTGCCCGCGGGATCGGCATCGGGCCGTTCGCGCCTAGGGTAGGTCGCGCTCGTCCGACCCTTGCGTCGAGTTCACCCGGCGGCGTCGGGGTACCGCAGAAGGGCCCCCAGCGCGCCGGGGAGGGGGAGTTCGTCGTGGGGGACGACGACGAGTTCCGCGCCGGTGCCGACGACCGCGCGGATCAGTGCGGCGTCAGCCGGTTCCTCCCAGCTGGACTCGATTCCGATGTCTGTCAACTCCTCCCGTGTCAGGCCGATCTGCTTCGGCGCCATGCCGACCCACAGCCGCTGGTGCAGGTCGAACGGGTCATTGATCAGGACGGCTTCGGCCTGGCCCCGGCGCAGAGCGGCGACCGTGTCCGCAAGCCCCTCGGCCGCGCCGCTGCCGCGGGCACGGCGGGCCAGGAACCGTTCCACGCAGGCGTGGTCACGGGCGGACAGCTGGCCGCGGAAGAGGTAGTCGAGTTCCTCTTCCAACAGCGCGCGCTCGGGTTCGACGTCCGGGCCGCTGCTGTCGATTCCGACGAGTCGCGGGCGCAGGCGCTTGGGCAGTTCGCGGGCGATGGTGTTGCGGGCCCGGTGGTCGCCGGACAGCACGATCGCCTCGGCCTCGCCGCGGTCAGCCAGGTCGGCGATTCGGCTGGCGACCTCCACGGCGGTCTGCCGCCACTCGTCGGCTGGGACCTGTCGTCGGGTGCGGTGTTCGGGCGCCACGCGGGCGGTGGGCCAGCGCCCGGCCTCGACGATGGCCTCGACCTCGGATTCAGCCGCGCGGGCACCCGGCGGCTGGGCGACCCGGTGGACGGTTGCGGCCACGTACGGGATGTCCGGGGCATGTTGGAGGGCGAGCGGCATCGCGTCGGGGACCATGGTGAGCCGGGCCGTGTCGCTGGGCGGTGGCTCGGGCAGTTCCTCGGCGAGGGCGAGGCGCCCATGGGCGGCGAAGATCGCCTGGCCGTGCCGGCCGGGAAGGTCGCGGTCGGTGCCGACGACCTGGGCGACCGCCCCCGTGGTGGCCGTGTCGGCGCCCTGGGCGGCCAGTTGGGCCTCCAGGTGGCGGCGGCGCAGCTCGATCGCGCGGTCGGGGTCGTCGAGGTCGCGCGAGGTGTCGACATACGCACAGGCGTAGGGGCCCTGGCGCGCGTACAGCGGGCCGAGGAAGGTCAGTTGCATGATCGGCTCCCTGGACGTGCCTAGAGACCCTGAGCAAGCAGGAGTTCGTGGGCGAGGCGGGCGGCGCGGGCCGGACGTTCGGGGTCGGGCTCCTGGTCGGGGATCTCCTCCATGCCCTGGACGAGGGCGCGGATGGCCTGGCCGAGGGACCGGACCTGGGCCTCCAACATCTCCACGCGTTCGACGGCGCTCTCGAGGTCACGGCCGGGAGGGTGGAGGCCGGTGGTCGGGGACTTCGGTGAGGGGTGCTGGGCCATGATCGGGCTCCTGTGGGATAGGAATTACGCGGCGGGGGGTGATCAAGCCGTAGTGACCGTCATAGCGGTGGTAGAGGACCTTGCCCCGTCCGGTTGACTCATCGGCGTAGAAGACGAACGGCTGGTCGAAGGCGTCGATGCGCCGTCGTGCGACCGTGGGATCTATCCGGGGTGCGGGGGTGGGGCTGACAGTCAACGGCCCGGCGACGGGACCGAGTTGGTCGGGGTGGGGGTGGACCTGAGCGAGCCGGTAGCCGGTGGGCGCGGTGCGGTAGAGGACGCTGTCCTGGCTGGTGTTGATCTCGGTGAACAGGTGGAAGCCGTAGTCTCTGGCCGGCCACTGGTTCGGTTGTCATCGGATCTCCTTCGTTCGCTGCTTCGGCCTCACGGCTGCGGCCGAGCGACCGTCAGGTGTGGCGGGTCAGGCCGCCGATCCCCTGCGCCGGTGCGCCGGGCGTTCCGGGTCGAAGGACCCGTACGTCGGCGCCGGAGAGCAGCGCGGACCGGACCGCGGTGTCCGCGAGGTCCGCCCGCACCATCGGTGTGCGGCCCGGGGCCAGGGAGGCGGGCTGGTCGGCGATGTCGGTGGGGCCGGGGCCGAACCAGGCGGTGCGGCGTCCGGCGAGCCCGTCGGTGATCAGCAGGGTGCGCAGTGAGCCGTCGGCGATCGCGCGCATGGTCGCGTACGTGCCCTCGACGGTGTGGCCGCGCGGTGAGCGCTCGTCGTCGAGTCGGTGCAGCAGGGCTGCGGTTGCCTCGCGTCCGGCGCGGCAGGTCTCCGCCTCGATCTGGGCCATGCGCTGCGGCCAGGCACCGTCCGGGCTGCGGCTGCCGCTGACCGGCCGGATGGACACGTCGCGGCGGACCCAGGTGGGCAGGTGCTTGGTGAGGTACTGGCGGGCGCGGACGTCGCCGGCCAGCATCAGCACGTGGGCGTCCACCTCGGCCAGCGCCGTGACGAGTGCTTCGGCGACCTGGACGGCGTTGTGCTCCCAGGAGTCCTCCGCCCGGTGCTGGTAGCGCATCTGGGACCAGCCGCCGGGCTGGTTTCGCTCGATCTCGTCGTCCGCGCCGATAACGGTCCGGCGGGCGCCCTCCGTGGCACCGTCGGGGTAGAGCCGCAGGTCCGCTCCGGTACGGTCGACAACGGCGACCACGTGCGCGGGGTGATCCTGGCGCCAGGCCAGCAGCGGCAGCAGGTGCGGCAGGGGCGCCCGCAGGACCAGGTCCCCTTGCTCGCAGCCCGGCAGGACGGCCGAGTGCACCACCTCTCCGCCCGCCGCGAAGGCCGCGAGCACGCCGGAGCCGGGCTGGGAGGAGAGGAAGCGCCGGGTCAGGGCATCCAGCTCGTGGGCGCCTGCCCCCTGATCGGCGAGGTTGCGGCAGAGCTCCTGCCAGCGTTCCTCGGCGTCCAGGCCCATCTCCGGACGCGGATCGAGGTCGAAGTAGACCGACAGGAACGGGCCGGGTACGGCAAGCAGCGCTCGCAGGGCGTGGGTGTCGGTCTCTGTTCCAGTAGTCATGCGAGTCCTCCTCGAATAGTCATGCGAGTCCTCCTCGAAACGGTCCGCCCTCGACTGCGGGGACCACGACGACGGGGCAGGGGGCGTGCTCCACGCAGTGCCGGCTCACCGACCCCAGCAGTGCCCTCTCGAAGCCGCCGTATCCGCGGCTGCCCACCACCAGGAGGTCGGCGCCGCGGGCATGCTCCAGCAGCACCTCGGCGGCATCACCCCGGACGGCGCTCTGCCGGATCTCCACGGGCGGCTCGGGGCCCACGACCTCTTCGACGGTCCGGGCCAGCGCCTTCTGCGCGGAGCGGTCGATCTGGGGATCGGCCGCCGTCCTGGCCCAGGCGGTGATCGTCGGATATGTCCAAGCCGTCACCACCTCGACCACGGCGCCCGTGAGCCGGGCCTGGTCGACGGCCCACCGCAGCGCCAGCCGCGAGACCGCCGAACCGTCCACCCCCACCACGATGCGGCGCCCCCTCCGGTCCCCACCGGCCGTGGTGGACCTCGTTCCCTTTCCCACAACACCACCGTGCCCAGCCCACCCGCCCCGGTCCAAGGTCCGGTCGCCTCCACCGGACGGGGCCACCCGGCCCTGCCGGCTCTCGGGACGCGACGCCGGGATGAACGTCCAGAGCGGCGCGGTCTAGCCTGGATCCGGGAACCTTGTCGTCGGCGGATGCGGGCGGATGATCCGATGGTGGACAGCGGGACGGGACCGAGTTCGCCCAAGAAGCGGCGGACTCGGGAGGGCTCGAGGCAGGGTACGACGTCGACCAGCACCAGCCCTGCCACCCTTGCCCGCGCCGCCGGATCGGTGAGGGCGGCGATAGCGGCGAGCCCGCCCAGTGAGGCGCCGACGACCACGCACCCCGGCGGCTCAGTGCGCAGCATCGCGGCGACGTCTTCCGCGCACGGAGACAGCGCCCGAGCACGGCCGTCGCTGTCACCATGGCCTCGCTGGTTGAAGGCCGCGCAGCGGAACCCGGCACCGACGAGGACCTCGCTGACCGGCGCCCACACCTGACGACGTTCGCCACCGGCATGAAGCAGGAGATAGGTCGGTCCGGCACCGACCTCCTCCCCTCACAGGATCGCGTCAGGGCGAGCAATCCGCCGCGCCCGCGGGACGGTCGGGCCGATCATGAGACCGACACCTCACCCTCTCTCCCGCGCGCCCGAAGAAGTCGGAGCGCCAAGGACCGGTCGGTTCCCCCGAGCCGAACGCGACATCTCATATCGCCCGAAGGGGCGCGCTGGGAACCGAACGTACACCGAGCTGTATGCCCGCTGAAGGCGCGACGACACGAGTACGCCCCCCAGCCAGCACAGCGGTGACAGATGGCGCGACCAAACAAACCCTATCTCGACCAGTCACAATCGGGCGGTCATGAGTTCCGCCACCGGCCGAGCGGGGGCGCGTGTGCGATCCCACAGACGGTCAGTTAGCGGTCGGTGAGGATGCCCCGCAGTCGGTCCCGGTCCGTGACGAGGACGCAGCCGAGCGCTTCCAGCCCGGCACTGCCGCGCCGCCGAGGGACGACCGGGGCGGGGCTCACGCTCCACGCGTGCTCGCTGGCAGCCGGGTGCGGGCGATCCGGTCGATGTCCCCTCCTGTGACGATGCCGATCGGTCGCCCGTCCTGCAGGACGAGGATGGGCGGCGGGGCCGTCGCGCGGTCCAGGACCTCGACCAGGTCGTCCCCGGGGGCCGCCACCAGGCACCCCGAGAGCGGGGTGGCCAGCTCGCGGACCCGCAGCTCGGCGCGGCGGGCGGGTGGAACCACCGAGAGACGGCGCGGGTCGAGGAGTCCGCTCGCGCGGCCGGCCGGATCGACCAGGGCAACCACCGGGTGCCGGGCGCGCACTGCGGGTTCGGCGAGGAAGCCGTCCACGGTGAGCCAGTCGGGACCGGTGGCGACCGGGAAGGTCATGGCCTGGGCGACCCGGGTGCCGCGCAGGGCGGTCACCAGTGCGGCGCGGCGGACCTCGGCCTGGGCGGACGACCACATAAAGAGCCCGATGAGCAGCAGCCAGAAACCGGTCCCGTCGCCGCGGAGGAACTCGATCCAGCCGACGGCGCCGAGCAGCAGGCCACCCGCCTGGCCGACCCGTCCGGCGACCCGCTCGGCCTGTTCGCGGTCACCCCTGCGCCACCAGACCGCCGCCTGGAGAAGCCGTCCGCCGTCCAGGGGTGCGGCGGGCAGCAGATTGAACACGCCGAGCAGCAGGTTGGCCCAGCCGGCCCAGAGCAGCACAGCCGCGGGCATCGTCCAGTGCAGCGCGTGTTCCGTACCGAGCCCTGCGGCTACGAAGAGGCCGCCGAGGACCAGGCTGGTCAGCGGTCCGATCCCGGCGACGGAGAACTGGCGGCGGGGGCTCGGCGGGCGTCCCATGCGGGTGATGCCGCCGAGTGCGAAGACCGTCATGTCGTCCACCCGGATGCCGGCCCGCCGTGCGGCGACGGCGTGGGCCGTCTCGTGCAGGAGCAGGCTCAGGGTGAGCAGCAGCGCCCCGACCAGCCCGGCGAGGCCGTAGACGGTGCCGGAGCGGCCGGGAACCCAGGCCGGGAGGGTCTGTCCGGCCAGACCAACGCCGAGGAAGAGGACCAGGACGGGCGCGCTCCAGTGGATCCGCAGCGGTACGCCGAAGATCCTTCCCAGCGGTGCGGACCCGCGCATCATCACACTCCTTCCGAAGCCGTCTGCGGTCCTGCTCGACTTCCACTGTGCCCACGTCGCGTGGCCCGGCCCAGGGCCGTCCGGGCTCGGTTCCAGGGCCGTCCGGGCCCCGACCGGGACGTGGGCGGGCAGCGGTGGGTCAGGCCCCGTGGTGGAGCCGATCGGGATCGACGAGGATGCGCTCGGCCCCGGCGCTCCGCGGCGTGGAGCCCGGAGCCGAAGCCGGCTGCGCCGTAGCAGGCGGGAGTTGAGGACGGCCCGGCACGCCCAGGCGTCGAAGTCGTCCGGCAGACGGGTGTCCTGGTTCCCGGGGTCGTAGCGCAACGCCGGAGCGGAGCCCATGAACGCGTGCACCCGCAGCGTGAGCGGCGGGTCGGCGATGCCTCACATCTGGGCCCTCTGACGGAAGTCCGTTGGTGGGAACTCCAGTTGGAGGTCGACGAACATGGTCGCGAGATCGAAGAGCCGATGCATCACAGGCATGCCGCTGCCGCAGAGCAGCAGCCGCGCCCGGTTGGGCCGCTGCGTTCGCTCCAGCCGCCGGACCTCCACGCTGACCGCGGCCGGCAGAGCGCACCGAGGTTGTCAGTGCCCGCCCGAAGAGGGACGGTGGAGGTGTCGCGATCGCGACGGCCGATCGTGCCTGTTCGGCCGGTGAGGAGTAGAAGCCATGACCGGGATCGGGGACCGTATCGCGGAGCTGTTCCGGATCAAGGCGAACCGGGTGCTGGACCGCGTGGAGGATCCCAGGGAGGTACTGGACTTCGCCCACCTGCAGCAGCTGGAACTGCTGCAGCAGGTGCGGCGCGGTCTCGCGGACGTGGCGACCAGCCACAAACGCCTGGAGCTACAGGAGGCCGCTCTGCGGACCTCGGAGCGGCGGTTGGAGGAGCAGGCCCAGCAGGCACTCGCGGTCGGACGGGAGGAGCTGGCCCGCGACCTGCTGACCAACCGGAAGCGCGTGCGCGGTCAACTGGCCGACCTGGCGGAGCAGGAGCCGCAGCTGGAAGCGGAGGAGAAGCGACTCACCGGCGTACTGCGCGGGCTGGAGGAGAAGGTCGAGGCCTTCCGTCTGCGCAAGGAGACGCTCAAGGCCGAATACACCAGGGCGGAGGCCGAGACGCGCGTCGCCGAGGCGGTGTCCGGCGTCGGCCGGGACCTGGGCGACGTGGGTGCCGCCGTGCAGCGCGCGAACGACCGGATGGAGCAACTTCGGGCTCGTTCGGCGGCGCTGGACGAGCTGATGTCCTCCGGCGCCTTGGCGGACCTCACCAGCCCGGCCGGACCCGACGAGGTCCGGGGTGAGCTGGAGCGGATCACCGCGGACCAGGAGGTGGAGGTCGAGCTCGAACGCCTGCGGGCGGGGCACCCCGCCGTCTCCGCCCCCGAGGGCGAGGGCGGAGACGGGGGAAGCACGGGCCGCAGGCGTGCGGCGTCCGGCGGCGAGTCGTCGGTGTGAGCCGGCCCGGGGCCCGGAGCCGCTCGTTCACAAGGTGTCCGCGCCGCCGTCATGGGTCGCGCGCCAGGTTTGGTACGCCTCCAGCGCGGTGGGCAGAGTGGGGAAGATTCGCTCCGGGCCGACGGACTCCGTCAGACCGTACGCGTCCAGGTCGTCGAGGAGGTCCTGTTTGACCCGCGCCATGCCGAAGACCACGCCGCGCCCGGTCAGTTCACGGCGCAGATCCTCCACCGCGTCCAGTGCGGTGATGTCGACCTCCACGTTGGACTCGGCGTTGAGCACGAACCACCTCACCGGGGCCGTCTCGTCGGCCACCGCAGCCAGCGCCCGGCTGCGGAAGTCCTCAGCGTTGGCGAAGAACAGCGGGGAGTCATAGCGGTACACCACCAGCCCGGGGATGGTGCGGGCCTGGGCGTAGTCGTCGACATCGTGCATGCCGGCCAGGCCGGGGACCAGCTCCTGGATCGCGTCGTGTGGCCGCGCCACCCGGCTCAGCAACTCGGCCATCGACAGCCCGACTGCCACCAGCACCCCGTACAGGATGTCCAGGACGAGGACGCCGACCAGACAGCCGATCGCCAGCAGCAGCTCCCGGAGGCGGAAGGCGGCCAGCCTCCGGAAACCCGGCAGGTCGAGCTTTGCCCCGTGACGTGGACGCCCTGACACTTGGATCTTGACGATCCAGGAAGGGAAGTCCAGGTGGGACGTCCGTCGAAGTACTCGGACGAGTTCCGTCGTGATGCCGTCGCGCTGTACCGGGCCTCGGAGGGCAGGCGCACGTTCGCGGCCGTCGCGAAGGAGATCGGGGTCAACCACGACCCTGCGGAACTGGGTACGAGCCGCCGATGCCGAGCCGTCGTCGACCGGGCAAGCACTGAGCGCCGATGAGCGGGCGGAGCTCGTCCGGCTGCGCAAGGCCGAGCGCGAGTGGCAGGTCGAGACGGAGATCCTGCGCCGGGCAGCGGCCTATTTCGCACGGGAGATGAAGTGAGGGCCCGCCGCTGGGACTTCATCTCCGCCCATGCCGCCGAGTTCGGCGTCCAGCGGCTGTGCGAGGTCCTGG
>NZ_JBSFJV010000165.1:0-10157 GCF_053598235.1 Kitasatospora sp. NPDC001159 | reverse complement strand
TGCGCCGGCCGGCACGCGATCACCCGAACGGGACCGAGAATCGAATCTCCGTCCGGCCCTCAAGCCCCAAGAGCGCTTTGATCACGGCTTCTCAGGTCAGACAGGGTGCGGGCGATCAGGGCCGGGAACGCGTAGTCGAAGTCGCCCGGCTCGGGAGTGCGGGTGCGGCGGATCTCCAGGAAGCGGGCGACGGCCAGATCCTCCCACCTCGACCTCCCCGCCGCCACGGCCACGGTGCCCGGCCCCCGCACCGCGCCCGAGGCGGAAACCACACAGTCGGCTGCGGACGGTACGGACGGGTCGACATCCTGAAGACCCGTCCGCCTGGCGTCGCTCCCGGGGTGAAACGCCGGGCCGGGGAGGGCCTGGCAATGGGTTGAGGAGGAGATGGGCATGGCGCGTTCGTCAGGAGTGTCGCCGGCCGAGCGAGTGGCGAGGGTGCGGTGCAGCGCGGGGTCGCTGACGAGCACAGTGACGCCTCTACCGCTCCGGTGTCATACGTCGACCCGCTCGAAGATGTGCGGGTACGACACGATGTCGTCGGGGAACTCGGCAGCCATGCGCTCGAACTCCGGGCTGCCGATCGCCGTGGCGAGCGCCTCGGTGGACTCCCAGACCGCGATGTTCATCAGAAGTCGGCTGCCCGCCGTTCCCTTGTGCATCTGCAGGGAGACGAATCCCGGCTGCGCCTTCATGAACTCCGCCTGCCTGCGAAAGAGGACCAGGAACGCTTCGGTCCTCTCCTTGGGAACGACGAAGGTGTTGGCCAGGACGATGGGCCCGGTCTTCTCCTTGAACTGCGCAAAGACCGGCGTTGTCGGGTCCAGGCTCTCCAGCTTGGCCATCTTCGGTACTTCCTCTCGCTCTTCGTCAATCGCTGTCGGTTGCCCACGGCGCCGCGGTCGGCCACCGCCGTACTGGCGGATCAGGGATCAGCGGTGGTGGGACGGGGAGGGCCGGGATGGCGTCACACGGTGAAGACGCGCTCGACTTCGTCGCGCTGCGTGTGCAGGTCCCAGTAGAGGGGGGCGACCTCCTCGGCCGAGGCCGCCGGTACTCCGGGCGGGCCGTCCGTGCCGATCCACACGCCGATGGCGATGTGCGCGGCCTGGACGCCGGTGTCGGCCAGTTCCTTGTGCAGGCCGAGTACCCAGTTGCGCAGCGCGGCCTGGGCGGCGTTGAGGTTGCCGAGCATCGGGGTGGGGTCGGCCGAGCCGGCGCCGTTGGTGTAGAGCAGCGTGCCCGCGCCGGCCTCGCGCATGGCGGGCAGCACGGCCCGTGTGGCGGCGATGGCCCCGTAGAGCAGGAAGTCCATCGCCCACTGCACATCGGAGGGGTTGGTCTCGGACGGAGCGGTGAGCGGCGTGGATGCGATGCTTCCGGCCGGGGAGTACTCCAGGACGTCGATGCCGCCGAAGCGGGTGGCGGCGTCCTTGAGTGCCTGGGCGAGCGCGTCATGGTCGAGGACGTCCGCGGGGAACGCGGCGGCCGTGATGCCTTCGGCGTCGAGCCGGCCGACCAGGTCGTCGAGCTTGTCGCGGTTGCGGGCGATGAGAGCGATGTCGAAGCCGTGGGAGCCGAAGGTACGGGCGACGGCCAGGCCCATACCGGGGCCGGCTCCGACGATGGCGATGCTGGGCACAGTGAATCCTTTGCTGGGAAACCCGTTGGGAAAGGGGTGGATCAGGCGACGGTGAGCGCGATCCTGCCGAGCGTGCCGGCGCCGAACGCGGCGAACGCCTCGCCGGCCTGCTCCAGGTCGTAGGCGGAGATCACCAACACCTTGAGGGTGCCTGCGGACGCAGTCGGCCTCCGGACTCGGCTCGGCGGTGGCGATCACGCGCGGGAGCAGTTCTACGACCGCACTCCAGGTAGTGGGGTGGTTCGGGGGGCGGGACCACATGCCGTTGCCGGTGCCCCCACCGCTCGTAGTCGTCGACGAAATGGTTGTCGTGGGCTGTGTGGAGCCGGCTCAGGTCACGCTCGTTCACAGTGGCGAGCTGTGCGAAGTACTCCTCCCGCGGTACACCTGGCGAGAGTGCCATCAGGAGGGTGGCAGGTTCGGCGCCCTCCTTGCGGAGCGCGTGGACGTCACCCGCCGCGGCATGCATGGTGTCGCCGGGCCGCAGCGTTCGCCAGGCCCGCCCATCGAAGTAGGCGACTTCACCTTCTTCAACGATGAAGGTCTCGCTGAACGTCGTGTGAAAGTGCGGGGCAGGTCCCCGGCTGGAGGGCGACATGCGCCACCGGTAGATGCTCACGATCCCGTTGGTCTCCGCTGGGCCGGCGAGGACTTCGATGGTCGATCCGCCAGCGCCCAGCCGGATCGTTCGCGTCTGTTGGGCTCGCTCGGGTTCCCTGGAACACCGGGCTGTCGACTCCGTGTCGGTCATGACCCGAGTCTCGGGGCTTCGCCGTTCTGCTCGCGCTCACTTCGGCGGTGGCCTAACAATGGTGGGGTGATCCGCTACCGATTGGGCGCTGGTGCTGCGAGTGTGCGGTGGGCGATGTCGCCGATCCACGAAGTGGTCAGCCTGGCCCGGCTCTTGACCGAACCGCAGCGTCACCCGATGTTCCACCCGTGGCTTCGCCGCCGCCGCAGTCTCCCGCTCCCCGACCTGGGGGCGCTCACGGTCTTCATGGCCGAGGGCGCGTATCGACCCGACTTCCTCGACCCGTCGCCGATGTCCAGTGAGCCAACGTTCGAGGAAGGCATGGATGCCCTCCTCGCCGCGCCGGCGGACCAGACGTACGCCGAGCTGGTCGACGCGACGACGGGGCGCGGGGCGGAAATGGGCCGCCGACTGCTCGAAGACCCCGAGCGAGCCAGGTCCGAGGCCGCCAATGCGCTGCGCCGCCTCTGGAAGGCAGTTGTCGAACCGGAATGGCCGTCGATGCGGCAGGCGCTGCGTGCAGAGATGCTGGATCGGGCCATCCAGGTCAACCGCGAGGGGCTGCGCGCAGTCCTTCCGCGCCTGCACCCTTCCGCTGCGTGCGAAGGCGACACCATCACCGTCGAGAAGACCGTCGACATCGACGTCGACTGCCCTGAAGGACTCATTCTCGTACCGTCACTGTTCATCACCGACCGGATGCAGTGCACCACCTCGGACCACTGGACTCCGGCGATCTATTACCCGGCATCCGGGCGGTACCTCTGGGCGGCACCTCCCACTCCGAGGTCCCTTGACCGTCTTCTGGGGGTGACTCGATCGAGGATCCTGGCCGCGCTCGCCACTCCGCTGCAGACGACCGTTGTGGCCAGGCTGGTGAGCGTCACCCCTCCGACGGCCAGCGAACACCTGGCAGTCCTGCGAGACGCCGGGTTGATCGACAGCAGCCGGGCCGGTCGCACGGCCACGCACGAGCTCACCGAGGCTGGACGTGCTCTCCTGGACGCGGCCTCGCCACAGCCATGACAGGTCCGCAACCGACCCCCCTCGGCGGCCCGCACGGCGCCGTCGCCGACTGCAAGTCGCTGCCCGCGAAGCCCGAACAGATGACCCCAGCCGTCCCCGCCGACCACTGGTGATCTTCACCGAAGGCGAACAAGGCAGGGGCGCACCCGGGGCTACTCTCACAAACGATCACAGGAAGAAGCACAGAGGAGCACTCACCCCGAGCCACGGGGCGGAGCCCTTGGCAGTGTCGTCACTGTCTGTGACGGAGCTTCCCGGTGTGCCACTCGAACTGGCCGTAGATGGGGACCGATAACTGGCCGTACCTGGGGAAAAGATCTCGGCCGCTGACACTTCACCTGCCCGTTCGACGCCCGCGGCGACGCCGTCCCGCTGCGCACCGCCGCCAGCCGCAGCCGGCCCCCGCCCGCAGCGCCGCGTGACCGGGACGGGCGCCCGGCGGCGGGGTGGTTCCTCTCCATGATCCTCGGCTCCTTCCCGCAGGCGTGGCGGGCGACGGGATGGGCCTCGCACCCGGCAGCTAGATTGAATGATAGGGGCTGGGTATCATTGATTCATGCTGTATCAGACGCCCCGCCTTGAGTCCGTCGACCGTCAGGTCCTGGAGCAGATCAACTCCATGCGCGATCAGTTGCGGCACGCCGTTCAGCAGGCACCTATGAAATGGACTCTCGACCTGCGCAAGGCCCTCACGGCCAGTGCCATCGCAGCCTCGAACACCATCGAGGGCTATCGGGTCGATGCGAGGGACGTCGCCGACCTGATGGATGGCGAGCGCGAGGTCGAGGCCAGCGACGAGAACAAGACGGAGACCCTGGCCTACCAGCAGGCCATGACCTACATCCAGTCCCTCCACGACGCCCCTGACTTCCGCTACAGCAAGGAACTGCTCAACGCCCTGCACTGGATGCTCCAGGGCCACCACCACCCGCTCAAGACCGCCGGGCAGTGGCGTAGGACGGCCATTCGGATCACGGCCCCCGGTGACGAGCTCGCCACGGACTACGAGGGACCGGACCACGAGCTGCTGCCCGGGCTGATGAGTGAGCTTGTCAGCTGGCTCAACGATGGCGACCTCGAGAGCCACGTCCTCGTGCGGGCCGCGATGGCGCACCTCAACCTGGTGAAGATCCACCCCTGGTCGGACGGCAACGGCCGGATGTCCCGTTCTCTGCAAACTCTCCTGATCGCCCGGGGCGGAGTCCTCGCCCCTGAGTTCTCCTCGATCGAGGAATGGCTGGGGATGCCCGGCAACACTTGGGACTACTACAAGGTGCTGCGCGAGGTCGGTGGTCCGGTCTGGTCACCCCAGCGGGACACATTGCCGTGGATCAAGTTCAATCTCCTCGCGTACCACCAGCAGACGCAGCGGGTCCAGCGCCGCGTTGACCGGTCCAACGACTGCTGGACACAGCTCATCGAGGCGGCTGACAGGTACGGAATCACCGAGCGGCAGACGACCGCTCTGCACGAAGTAGCGATGGTGGGGCGGGTGCGCCGCTCGCGCTACGAGAAGGCCGAAGCGATCAACACTCAACAGGCGACGAGGGACCTGCAGGCCCTGACCAAGGCGGAACTGCTGACAGCAGTGGGGCAGACGAAGGGCCGTCACTACATTGCCGGGCCGCGGTTTCCGCAGAAGGTTCTGGAAACCGCCCAACGGCACCACACCATCGTCAACCCGTATACCGCCACGTAGCAGGCGGTTCGCCCCTCGAGGTGGTTCGCCGTGCACACTCCCCCGCCCGCATCGTCGTCGTCCCCCGAAGGCGGCGACGCCTCCTACGAGGACGCGAAGGAGGCGATCGGCGCCGTCATCGCCTGGTGCAGCCGGGAGCTGATGGCCGCCAGGCGCTCGGGCGACCAGCAGCGCCAGCAGGACCTGGCCGCGCAGCTGCAGGTGTGCGGCGAGGACCGGGAGCGGCTTGTCGACGCCGGGCCCGCGGAGATCGGCCGCATCACCGAGCTGTACACCGAACGCCTGAAGTCCCTGGAAGCCGCCGGGAATGGCTAGTCGCTGATGTCGTCGATGATGGTGAGCAGGAGGCTGGGGCCCTCGGCGGAGTCCGCCACGACCGAGTTGCGCAGACGGACCCGCTGGTAGCCGGCGTCCCGCTGGGACAGCCGCAGTTCCGCCCGGCCACCCTCGAAGCTGGCGCGTTCCAGCAGCTCCCGGTCATCAGGGTGGACGAAATCGGCGAAGCTGTGCTGGCGCAGCATCGCCCGGGTGCGGCCGAGCAGCCGACAGAACGCGTCGTTGACTCTGGTCAGCTGGCCGCGCTCGGTGCCTTGCAGTTCGGTGATGGCCATCCCGCTAGGCGCGTACTCGAAGGCCTGCCGGAAGCCTTCCTCGCTGGCCCGCAGCTCCTGCTGCTCCTTCTCCAGCCGGGCCAGTACGCGTTGCTGTTCCGCACGGAGCCGGGCGTTGCCGATCGCGATGGCGGCCTGCGCCGCGAACCTCTCCAGCGCCTGAAGTGATGAGGTGTCGGGTCGCTTGCCGTTGCGCGGCTGGTCGACAGAGAGGACGCCGAGCAGGTCGCCGCCCGCGCTGTACATCGGGGCGAGCAGCCAGTCGGCGGGGTGCCAGTCATCGTCCTGGACGGGAAGTGGGCCGTCCCCGATCCAGCGCGGGATGTCGCTGGCGATGGCCCCGACGCGGTCGTAGGGCAGGAAGCGCAGGGTGCCCCAGTGGTCGCTGACCGCGAGCAGCTGGTCCCAGGACTCCCGGAAGCCGACCTGGCCGAGCGACACTGAAGGCCCGCCCATCGGGCTCTCCTCCAGCTCCCAGACGGCCGCCACCACCAGGTCGCCATCCGGGCGAACCAGGTGGACCGCGGCGGCGTCAAAGCCGAGTCCGCGCACCGCGCCCTCGACGACGGCCTGCAGCGTGCCCGCCAGGCTGGGTGCGGCGTTGAGGTCCATCAGGATCCGGTGCGATGCGTCCGGGGCGACCAGGTCTTGAGAGCCGGCGGTTACCTTCTCAGCGTCTGCCTTCGCGCGTGCTTGGTCGCGCTCGTTCTTGAGGGCGCCTTCCGCGGCGACGAGGCGTGCCTCCAGCCGCAGGCAATGCTCCTCCGCTTCGTGCTTCAGTGCCTGGGCTCGTGAAAGCTCGGCACGGAGGGCCTCAAGCTCGGCTTTGAGGCCGCGGATCTCGTCCTTGAGTTCGTCCGCGCCGTTGGGCCCGGTGTAGATGTCGAGCTCTGAGGAACCCGAGGCGTAGCGGGCAGCGGCCCAGTCGGTCTCCAACTGCTGGTAGCGCTGTTCGGCTTGTCGGGCCCTGTCCTCGGCGACTTCCAGCTCGCGTAGCAGGGCACGCTCACGAACGCTGGCGCGGTGGAGCTCGCGTTCGGCAGCGCCGAGGCTCTCTCGAAGCTGGTTGAGCTGGTACTGGGAGGGGTTGCGCACCCGCAACGCTTCCAAACGCAGTCGGTGGGCCTGACTTCGGACGCCGTCGGTGACGGGGTTTCCGTTGAGCTCGGTCACCTGTTGCAGGAGGGCGTCCACGAAGTCCGTAGGGGCGATCCGTTCGCCGCTGAGGAAGCGCGAGATCGACCCTTTGTTGCGATTCAGGCGGGCAGCGAGCCGGGTTTGCGAGATGTTCAGAGCCTCGAAGAGCTGGTTCAGGAAGCTGATGAAGGCTTCGACCTCGGGCTCGTCCTCCCGTACACGCCGCCCGGGTTGCCCGGTCGGTTTCTCCAGCATGCCGCCCCCTCCTCAAGTTCTCCTGTGTTGCATCCAGGTGGCAACCGTTGCGACTGGTGCAACACCGACGTCTAGCGGAAGCGTAGGCGACGGGCCCAGACCGACCAGCGGCCGCCGAAGCCCAACTACGGCGCCCGACGGCGGGTTCTGTCCCCTGGCCTGTTGATGCACGAGAGAAACGGAGAACAGAACGTGGACGAGCTGGACCCGCCAGGTGCGGCACCGAGTTGGGACGGGGTGGAACGCCGGGCACGCTGCTCGCAACGAGATGTGGAGTCGGCCCGGGAGCCTGTCAGGCTGAACGGCGAGCGGTTGGGCCAACAGATCCTCGTGGGGATCGGATCCACCGTCGGCGCGAGCGCAGTGATCTGGGTGGTGGAGTTCGTCGCCTCCCACCTCGACGTGTACTGGCATTGAGCCGCGCCGCGCTCGCGGGACCGGCGATCGGAAGGAAGCAGCCCTAGTGCCGCATCAGGCAACGTTCGCCCTGTCGGAGGTCCTGCCTGTAGAGGGCTTCGGCCGTTGCCGACATAATCGACTGATGAGCTCCATCGAACGCCCTTTGCCGCCCCTGAACGCTGACGAGCGCACCACGCTCGAAGGCTGGCTTGACTTTCACCGCGCCACCCTCGCCATGAAGTGCGAGGGCCTGGACGATGGGCAGGCCGCCGTCGCGTCCGTGCAACCGTCCGGCTTCACATTGACCGGCCTCGTCCAGCACATGGCGGAGGTGGAGCGCAACTGGTTCCGTCGAGTGTTCGCCGGAGAACAGGCCCCGCCCATCTACGACCCGCAGGCCGACCCGTCTGCCCCCGACGGCGGCTTCGAACTGGCCGAGGGCGCCACACTGCACGACGCTCTGGCCACCTGGCACGCGGAGATCGCCCGCGGCCGCGAGCTCTGCGGCGACCGCGCTCTGACCGACACCGGCCACTTCATGGAGCAGGACGTCAGCCTCCGCTGGATCTACGTCCACATGATCGAGGAGTACGCCCGCCACAACGGCCACGCCGACCTGCTCCGGGAGCGCATCGACGGCACCACTGGTGTATGACACCAGATCAGTTAGGGTCCGGCCTATCGTGAGGTGACGCGCCGCCGGGTTCCGGGCCGGGCGGCGCGTCGTGTCAGAGTGCTCGGGTGGCTGAACGTGTGCGCGTGCGCGAGATCGATGACGATGAGGGACAGCGGCTGCTGCGGATCATCCGCAGGGGCACCGGGTCGGTGGTGACCTGGCGGCGGGCCCAGATGGTGCTGCTGTCGGCCCAGGGCATGCCCGTGGCGAAGATCGCCGAGGTGACCTTCACCAGCGCGGACCGGGTCCGGGACGTGATCCACGACTTCAACGTCGACGGCTTCGAGGCGCTCTACCCGAAGTACAAGGGTGGTCGGCCGAGGACCTTCACCCTTCCCGAGCGCCGCGAGATCAAGAAGATCGCCAGGTCCAAGCCGGCCGAGCACGGCCTGCCGTTCTCGACCTGGAGCCTGGCCAAGCTGGCCGACTTCCTGGTCGCCGAGGGGGTGGTCGACGACATCAGCCACGAGGGCCTTCGGGTCCTGCTCCGCGAGGAGGGCGTCTCCTTTCAACGCGTGAAGACCTGGAAGACCTCGAAGGATCCCGACTACGAAGCGAAGAAGGCCCGCGTCGAGCACCTCTACGCGATCGCCGACGGCGAGGTCATACCCGAGGAGGGTGAGCCCGAAGTCGTCTTCTGTCTGGACGAGTTCGGCCCGCTCAACCTCCAGCCACACCCCGGGCGGCAGTGGGCCGAGCGCGGCGGCAAGGGCAAGGATCCCGACCGCGAGCCGCGGCCGAGGCGGCGGGCTACCTACACTCGTCCGCACGGGGTGAGGCACCTGTTCGCCGCCTACGACCTCGCCAAGGACAAGCTCTACGGCCACATTAAGAAGACCAAGAACCGGTCGAAGTTCCTGGAGTTCTGCCGCTACCTGCGCAGCCTGTACCCGGCCGACGTGCGGATCGCAATCATCTGCGACAACTACTCCCCGCACCTGACCACCAAGCGCTGCCGCCGGGTCGCGAAGTGGGCCGAAGCGAACAACGTCGAAATCGCCTACACCCCCACCAACTCCTCCTGGCTGAACCGCATCGAGGCCCAGTTCACCGCTCTGCGCTACTTCACCCTCGACGGCACCGACCACGCCAGCCACAAGGAGCAGGGCAGCATGATCCGCCGCTACATCATCTGGCGGAACAAGCACGCCGCCGACGAACGCCTACGCAAGATCGTCAACAGGGCAAACGTTGCCTGATGCGGCACTAGCTAGTGCTGTGACCGCGAACGTTCACCGGGTTGGCGATGGTAGGGCCAGAACCGGTTGGATGTAGGAGACATCCAATGGTCTGGGGGGCGTGGTGGCGGAGCCGGTCACAGTGCGGAGGTTGACCGATCAGGAGGGTCAGCAGTTACAGCGGATCGTGCGACGGGGTAGCACCAGTTCGGTGCGCTACCGGCGGGCGATGATGCTGCTGGCCTCGGCCGGCGGCAACCGGGTGCCGGTGATCGCCCGGCTGGTCCAGGCGGACGAGGACACGGTGCGGGATGTGATCCACCGGTTCAACGAGATCGGCCTGACCTGCCTGGACCCTCAGTGGGCGGGAGGCCGTCCCCGCCTGCTCAGTCCTGACGATGAGGACTTCGTCATCAAGACGGCCACCACCCGCCCGGCCAAGCTCGGCCAGCCCTTCACCCGCTGGTCGATTCGCAGACTGCTCACCTACCTGCGCCGGGTCCACGGCCGGGTCATCCGCATCGGCCGCGAGGCCCTGCGCTGCCTGCTCGCCCGACGAGGCGTCACCTTCCAGCGCACCAAGACCTGGAAAGAGTCGACCGACCCCGACTACGACGCCAAGCTCGACCGGATCGAACACGTCCTGGAACACTTCCCCGACCGCACGTTCGCGTTCGACGAGTTCGGCCGTGCGCCACGAGGCGCTGAGGAATCGAGTGGGAGGAGGAGCCCACGGCTGGTCATCGCAGTGACCGGTTGAAGCTGGAGGCAGGCTGATCCCCA
>NZ_JBSFJV010000164.1:0-10215 GCF_053598235.1 Kitasatospora sp. NPDC001159 | reverse complement strand
CCAACTACGCCGCCGCCAACGCCCACCTGGACGCCCTCGCCCAGCACCGCCGGGTCCACGGCCTGCCCGCCACCAGCCTCGCCTGGGGCCTGTGGGACGAGGCCAGCGAGATGACCGGCACCATGAGCGAGACCGACCGGGCCCGGATGGGCCGCGGCGGGTTCCTGCCGCTGAGCACCGAGCACGGGCTCGCCCTGTTCGACGCCGCCTTCGACGCCGACCGCCCGGTGCTGCTGCCCGCCCGCCTCGACGTCCGCGCCCTGCGCGACCGGGCTCCGGCTCTGCTGGCCGGCCTGGACCGCACCCCGCTGCGCCGCACCGCCGGCCAGGCGGAGGCGGACGGCGGCGCCTCGGCCCTGCAGCTGCGGCTGACCGGGCGGTCCGCGGCCGAGCAGTCCCGGGTGCTGGGCGAGCTGCTGCGCGACAACGTGGCCGCCGTCCTCGGCTACGGCCCGACGGACACCGTGCAGACCGGGCGCAGCTTCAAGGAGCTGGGCTTCGACTCGCTGACCGCGCTGGAGCTGCGCAACCGGCTCAACGCGGCCACCGGCCGGCGGCTGCCCGCCACGCTGGTCTTCGACCACCCGACGGTGGAGGAGCTGGCCGAGCACCTGCGTTCCCTGGTCGCCCCGGAGCCGGTCGCCCCGGCGCAGACCGTCCTCGCCGAACTGGACCGGATCGAGGCGGCACTGACCGCGCTCGACGCCGAGGGCGACGACCACGGCCGCATCACGGCGCGCCTGCAGGCCCTGCTGTGGAAGTGGAGCGGCACCCAGGGCGCCGGCTCCGCCGGGGGCGGGCGCGACGAGGGCGACGACCTGGACCTCGCGACGGACGACGACCTGTTCGACGTCCTCAACAACGAACTCGGCCTCGGTCAGTGACCCCGCTGACACCGCAGCCACCAGCAAAGGAAACGACGGGAATGTCGAACACCGCCAACGAGCAGACCCTGCGCGACTACCTCAAGCGGGCCACCACCGAACTGCGCAACACCCGCCGTCTGCTGACCGAGCAGCAGGAGCGGGCCCACGAGCCGATCGCCATCGTCGGCATGAGCTGCCGCTTCCCCGGCGAGGTCGGCTCACCCGAGGAGTTGTGGCGGGTGCTGGAGGACGGCGGCGACATGCTGACCGGCTTCCCCACCGACCGCGGCTGGGACGTCGACTCGCTGTACGACCCGGAGCCGGGCCGCCCCGGCAAGGTGTCGGCCCGGGCCGGCGGCTTCCTGCACGACGCGATGGACTTCGACGCCGGCTTCTTCGGCATCAGCCCGCGCGAGGCCCTCGCCATGGACCCGCAGCAGCGGCTGCTGCTGGAGACCACCTGGGAGGTGTACGAGCGCGCTGGCATCGACCCGGCCTCGGTACGCGGCAGCAAGACCGGCGTCTTCCTCGGCGTCATCACCCAGGGCTACGGCGGCAGCGACCCGCGCGAGTCCGGCGAGGACCTGGAGGGCTACCTGCTGACCGGCACCACCGGCAGCGTCGCCTCCGGCCGGGTCGCCTACACCTTCGGCCTGGAGGGCCCGGCCGTCTCGATCGACACCGCCTGCTCCTCCTCGCTGGTCGCGCTGCACCTGGCGGTGAAGGCGCTGCGCAGCGGCGAGTGCACGATGGCCCTGGCCGGCGGCGCCACCGTGATGTCCACCCCGGGCATCTTCCTGGAGATGAGCCGTCAGCGCGGCCTGGCCGCGGACGGGCGGTGCAAGGCCTTCGCCGACGCGGCCGACGGCACCGGCTTCTCCGACGGCGCCGGGATGCTGTTGCTTGAGCGGCTCTCCGACGCCCGCCGCAACGGCCACCGGGTGCTCGCCGTGGTGCGCGGCACCGCCCTCAACCAGGACGGCGCCTCCAACGGGCTGACCGCGCCGAGCGGCACCGCCCAGCAGAAGGCCATCGAGCAGGCGCTCGCGGACGCCGTCCTGACCCCGGCCGATGTGGACGTGGTCGAGGCGCACGGCACCGGCACCACCCTCGGCGACCCGATCGAGGCCAACGCGCTGCTCGCCACCTACGGGCAGCACCGGCAGAGCGGCGAGCCGCTGTGGCTGGGCTCGGTGAAGTCCAACATCGGGCACACCCAGGCCGCCGCCGG
Source organism: Kitasatospora sp. NPDC001159 (assembly GCF_053598235.1). NCBI lineage: Bacteria > Bacillati > Actinomycetota > Actinomycetes > Kitasatosporales > Streptomycetaceae > Kitasatospora > Kitasatospora sp. NPDC001159. The sequence continues at coordinate 8,118 of NZ_JBSFJV010000164.1, read as the reverse complement.
CGTGGCTGGGGTGATCAAGATGGTGCTGGCGATGCGGCACGGGGTGCTGCCGAGAACCCTGCACGTGGACGCGCCGTCCGGGCACGTGGACTGGACCTCCGGCGCCGTTGAACTCCTCACCGAGGCCCGCCCCTGGGCGTCCCCGGTGGAGCGCCCACGCCGGGCGGGGGTCTCGGCGTTCGGCATCAGCGGCACCAACGCGCACGTGATCCTGGAGCAGGCCCCGGCCGAGGAGCCGGCCTCCGCTGCCGAACCCGAGGGCGAGCCCGGGGGTGAGCCCCCGGTGCTGCCCTGGATGCTGTCCGCCCGCTCGGCGGAGGCGCTGCGCGCCCAGGCCGGGCAGCTGCGCGCGCGGCTGGCCGACCCGGCGGTGCGCCCGGCGGACGCGGCCCGTTCACTGGCACTGACCCGGTCCGCGCTGGAGCACCGCGCGGTGGTGTTCGGCACCGACCGCACCGAGCTGCTGGCCGCTCTGGCGGCGGTCGCCGACCCGGCCGACGCGGCCGGGGCCGCGGCGGTGGTGAGCGGCGTCGCGGACGCGCCCGGGCGGACGGTGTTCGTCTTCCCCGGGCAGGGCTCGCAGTGGCTGGGCATGGGCACCGAACTGCTGGACTCCTCCGAGGCGTTCGCCGACCGGTTCCGAGCCTGCGCGGCGGCGCTGGCGCCGTACGTGGACTGGGACCTGCTGGACGTGGTGCGCGGCGCACCGGGTGCACCGGGCTTCGACCGGGTGGACGTGGTCCAGCCGGCGCTGTGGGCCGTGATGGTGTCGCTGGCCGAGGTGTGGCGCTCGTACGGGGTCCGTCCGGACGCGGTAGTGGGGCACTCGCAGGGCGAGATCGCCGCCGCAGCCGTCATCGGAGCGCTCTCCCTGGACGACGCCGCCAAGGTGGTCGCGCTGCGCAGCCAGGCCCTGGCCGCGATCGCCGGGCACGGCGGCATGGCCTCCATCCCGCTGCCCGCCGAACAGGTCCGCGAGCGCCTCGCCGCCTACACCGGACGACTGGACGTCGCAGCCGCCAACGGGCCCGCCACCACGGTCATCTCCGGTGACGCCGACGCCCTCGAGGAGTTCGTCAACACCTGCACCGACGAGGGCATCCGGGCCCGCACCATCCCCGTCGACTACGCCTCGCACGGCCCGCACGTCGACCGGATCCGCGAGGATCTGGCCCGACTCCTCACCGGCATCACGCCACGAGCGACGGAGACCGCCTTCTACTCCACCGTCACCGCCCAGCCCATCGACACCACCGAACTCGACGGCGAGTACTGGTTCCGCAACCTGCGCCAGCCCGTCGAGTTCGAGCAGACCGTCCGCACCCTCGCCGCCGACGGACACCGGACGTTCATCGAGACCAGCCCCCACCCCGTCCTGACGGTCGGCCTGCAGGACACCCTGGCCGCGCTCGGTCCGGCGCTCGGGCCGGTGACCGTCACCGGGACGCTGCGCCGCGAGGACGGCGGCCCGCGCCGGGTGCTCGCCTCCGCCGCCGAGGTCTGGGTCCGCGGGGGCCGGGTCGACTGGGCCGGCCACCTGCCCGAGGCCCATGCGATCGAGCTCCCCACCTACCCGTTCCAGCGCACCCGCTACTGGCTCGCCCCGGCCCGTCCGGAGGCCGGCGAGGGTCGGCTCTCTCCCGCCGAGGCCGAGTTCTGGGCCGCGGTCGAGCGCGAGGACGTGCCGGCGGTCGCCGGGACGCTGGACCTCGCGGAGGACGCCGCGCTCGGCAGTGTGGTGCCCGCGCTGTCCTCCTGGCGCCGTCACCAGCTGAACGGCACGGCCGTGGACCGCTGGCGCTACCGGGTCGAATGGCAGCGCCGCCCCGAGCGGCCCGGTGCCGCGCTGGAGGGCCGCTGGCTGGTCGCGGTGCCGGAGTCGGGCGCCAGTGCGGAAACCGTCCAGGCGGTGCTGGAGGTGCTGACCGCACGCGGGGCCGAGGCCGTTGCGGTCGAGCCGGTCGGCGCCGACCGGGCCGAGGTCGCCGCAGCACTGCGGACGGCGGCCGGTGGGGAGGCGGTGGCCGGGGTGCTGTCGCTGCTCCCGCTGGACGAGCGCCCGTACGCCGGGCACCCCGGCATGCCGACCGGACTGGCGCAGACCCTGGCACTGGTCCAGGCGTTGGCCGACGGGCCGGCCGCCCCGCTGTGGACGGTCACCCGGGCCGCCGTGTCGACCTCGGTGGCTGAGGCCCCGCTGCACCCCGCCCAGGCCGCCGTCTGGGGCCTGCTGGGTGTGGCCGGGGTCGAGCTGGCCGGGCTGCGCGGCGGCCTGCTGGACCTGCCGGAGGCGGTGGACGCCCAGTCGGCCACCCGGCTGGTCGCCGCCCTCGGCGGCGAGGAGGACCGGCTGGCCGTCCGCGCCGCCGGGGTGTTCGCCCCGCGCCTGGTCCGCTCGGCCCGTCCGAACGGCAGCGCGCCGGTCTGGCACCCGCGTGGCACCGTGCTGGTGGTCGGCGGGACCGGCGGGCTCGGCGGGCACGCCGCCCGCTGGCTGGCCGGGCGCGGCGCCGAACACCTGGTACTGGTGGGCCGACGCGGCCCGGCCGCGCCCGGCGTCGACGCGCTGGTGGCCGAACTGACCGACGCGGGCGCCCGGGTGACCGTCGCCTCCTGCGACGCCGCCCACCGTACGGAGCTGGCCGCGCTGCTGGACCGGCTGGCTGCCCACGGCGAGCGGGTCACCGCCGTGGTGCACGCCGCCGGGGTGCCAGCCACCGAGCCGGTCGAACGGCTGGACCTCGCCGCGCTGGCCGCCGCGCACCGGGCCAGGGCCGTGGTCGCCGAGAACCTGGACGCGCTGACCCGCGATCTGGAGCTGGACGCCTTCGTGCTGTTCTCCGCCCTTTCCGGCACCCTCGGGCTGCCCGGCCAGGGCGGCTACGCGGCCGGCAACGCCCAGCTGGAGGCGCTGGCCCGGCGCCGGGCCGCCGAGGGCCTGCCGGTCACCTGCGTGGGCTGGGGCCCGTGGGGCGAGGCGGGTCTCACCGAGGACGCCGAGACCGGGGAGCTGCGCCGCCGGCACGGCGTGCCGACCATGCCCGCCGCGCTGGCGCTCACCGCCCTCGCCGACGCGGTGGACGCCGCCGAGGCGCCGCTGCTGGTCGCCGACATCGAGTGGGACCGCTTCTTCCTGGCCTTCACCGCCGGTGGCCGCCGCCCGCTGATCGAGGACGTGCCGGAGGTGCGGCGGCTGCTGGCCGACGGCGCCGGCGGCGCGACCGCTCGTTCGGAGCAGGGCTCGGCGCTGGCCGGCCGGCTGGCCGGGCTGTCCGAGGCCGACCAGCACCGGCTGGTGCTGGACGCGGTCCGCGGCCAGATCGCCCTGGTGCTCGGCCACGGCAGCGGCGACGCGGTCCGCGCCGAGGCGCCGTTCAAGGAGATCGGCTTCGACTCGATCACCGGCGTCGAACTGCGCAACCGGCTCGGCGCGCTGACCGGCCTGAGCCTGCCGGCGACCCTGGTCTTCGACTACCCGACGCCCGCGGCGCTGGCCACCCTCGTCCGCGCCGAACTGCTCGGCGCCCAGGGCGGCCCGGCCGTCGCCACCCGGAGCGTCGCGACGGACGAGCCGATCGCGATCGTCGGCATCAGCTGCCGCTTCCCCGGCGGGGTCCGCTCGCCGGAGGACCTGTGGCGCCTGGTCCAGTCGGAGACCGACGCGGTCACCGACTGGCCGGCCGACCGCGGCTGGGACTCCGCCGGGCTCTACCACCCGGACCCGGACCACGTCGGCTCCACCTACACCGTGCGCGGCGGATTCCTGGACGCCCCGGCCGAGTTCGACGCCGCGTTCTTCGGCATCAGCCCGAAGGAGGCACTCGCCATGGACCCGCAGCAACGGCTGCTGCTGGAGTCCACCTGGGAGGCCTTCGAGCATGCCGGCCTGGACCCGCACGCGCTCCGCGGCTCCGACACCGGTGTCTTCGTCGGCATGACCTACCAGGACTACGCGGCCCGGCTGCACAACGCCCCCGAGGGCTTCGAGGGCCACCTGATGATGGGAAACACGGCGAGCGTCGGCTCCGGCCGCCTCTCGTACATCTTCGGTCTGCAGGGCCCGGCGGTCACCGTGGACACCGCCTGCTCCTCCTCGCTGGTCGCGCTGCACCTGGCGGTCCAGGCGCTGCGCAGCGGCGAGTGCTCACTCGCGCTGGCCGGCGCCGTGGTGGTGATGGCCACCCCGGCGATGTTCGTGGAGTTCAGCCGCCAGCGCGGTCTGGCCGCCGACGGCCGGTGCAAGGCCTTCGGCGCGGACGCGGACGGCTTCGGCGCCTCCGAGGGCGTCGGCCTGCTCGTGGTCGAGCGGCTCTCCGACGCGCTGCGCAACGGCCACCGGGTCCTCGCGGTGGTCCGGGGCAGCGCAGTCAACCAGGACGGCGCCTCCAACGGCCTTTCCGCCCCGAACGGCCCCGCCCAGCAGCGGGTCATCCGCCAGGCCCTGGCGGGCGCCGGGCTGACCGGCGCCGAGGTGGACGCGGTCGAGGCGCACGGCACCGGCACCCCGCTCGGCGACCCGATCGAGGCGCAGGCCCTGCTCGCCACCTACGGCGCCGAGCGGGACACCGAACAGCCGCTCTGGCTGGGCTCGTTGAAGTCCAACATCGGCCACGCCCAGGCGGCGGCCGGGGTCGGCGGCATCATCAAGATGGTGATGGCGATGCGGCACGGCGTACTGCCCCGCACCCTGCACGCCGACGAGCCGTCCCCGCACATCGACTGGAGCTCGGGTACCGTCCGTCTGCTCACCGAGGCCCGGGAGTGGCCAGCCCTGGAACGCCCGCGCCGGGCCGCCGTCTCGGCCTTCGGCATCAGCGGCACCAACGCCCACGTGATCCTGGAGCAGGCCCCGACCGTGGAGCCGGTGGCAGAGCAGGCGACCGACGGCCCGGTGCCGGTGCTGGTGACGGCCCGCTCCACGGACGCGCTGCGCGCCCAGGCCGAACGGCTGCGCACCCTGCTGGCCGATGAGCCCGCGCTCACCCCGGGCGCGCTGGCCCACGCCCTGGCCGCGCACCGGGCCCGGCTGGAGGAGCGGGCCGTGCTGCTCGCCGGGGACCGGACCGAGCTGGATGCCGCGCTGGCGGCGCTGGCCGCCGACGAGCCCTCGTCCGCCGTGGTCGCCGGGACGGTCGGGGCCGGCGGGCGGACGGTGCTGGTCTTCCCCGGCCAGGGCTCGCAGTGGCTCGGCATGGCCGTCGAACTGCTCGACACCAGCGCCGAGTTCCGCACCCGGCTCGAGGAGTGCGAGCAGGCGCTCAGCCGGTACGTGGACTGGTCGCTGACCGAGGTGCTGCGCGGCGCGCCGGGCGCGCCCGGCTTCGACCGGGTGGACGTGGTCCAGCCCGCGCTGTGGGCGGTGATGGTGGGTCTGGCCCGGCTCTGGGAGTCCCTCGGGGTCCGTCCGGACGCGGTGGCGGGGCACTCGCAGGGCGAGATCGCCGCCGCAGCCGTCATCGGAGCGCTCTCCCTGGACGACGCCGCCAAGGTGGTCGCGCTGCGCAGCCAGGCCCTGGCCGCGATCGCCGGGCACGGCGGCATGGCCTCCATCCCGCTGCCCGCCGAACAGGTCCGCGAGCGCCTCGCCGCCTACACCGGACGACTGGACGTCGCAGCCGCCAACGGGCCCGCCACCACGGTCATCTCCGGTGACGCCGACGCCCTCGAGGAGTTCGTCAACACCTGCACCGACGAGGGCATCCGGGCCCGCACCATCCCCGTCGACTACGCCTCGCACGGCCCGCACGTCGACCGGATCCGCGAGGATCTGGCCCGACTCCTCACCGGCATCACGCCACGAGCGACGGAGACCGCCTTCTACTCCACCGTCACCGCCCAGCCCATCGACACCACCGAACTCGACGGCGAGTACTGGTTCCGCAACCTGCGCCAGCCCGTCGAGTTCGAGCAGACCGTCCGCACCCTCGCCGCCGACGGACACCGGACGTTCATCGAGACCAGCCCCCACCCGGTGCTGGTGATGGGCGTGCAGCAGACCCTGGAGGACGCAGGCGTCGAGGACGCCGTGGCCACCGGCACGCTGCGCCGCGAGGACGGCGGCCCGCGCCGGCTGCTGGCCTCCGCCGCCGAGGTCTGGGCGCACGGCGGCGGGATCGACTGGGCCGGCCACCTGCCCGCCACCGCCGCCCCGGTCGAGCTGCCCGGTTACGCCTTCCAGCGCACCCGCTACTGGCTGGAGGCCCCCGCCCAGGCGGCCGACGCCGCCGGCCTCGGCCTGGAGGAGGTCAGCCACCCGCTGCTCGGCGCCGCCCTGCCGCTGGCCGAGGGCGAGGGCGTGATGTTCACCGGCCGGCTCTCCCGCCGTGCCCAGCCGTGGCTGGCGCAGCACGCGGTGCTCGGCACGGTGCTGCTGCCGGGCACCGCCTTCGTCGAACTCGCCCTGCACGCCGGTGAGTCGCTCGGCTGCGACGGCTTGGCGGAGCTGACCCTGCAGGCGCCGCTGGTGCTGCCCGAGGACGAGCCGGTGCAGCTGCAGGTGTCCGTCTCGGCCCCGGCCGCCGACGGCTCCCGCGCGCTGGCCGTGCACTCCCGCACCGGCGGGCGGGCCTGGACCTGCCACGCCACCGGCACCCTCACCGAGGGCGCCGAGCCCGAGCCGTTCAGCCTCGCCGAGTGGCCGCCGGCCGGCGCCGAGCCGATCGACCTGGCGGACGTGTACGAGCGGCTGGCCGAGCTCGGGCTCGTCTACGGGCCGACCTTCCGCGGGCTGCGCGCCGCCTGGCGCCGGGGCGACACGGTGTTCACCGAGGTCGCGCTGCCGGAGGGCGAGGCCGCCGCGTTCGGTCTGCATCCGGCGTTGCTCGACGCGGCGGTGCAGGGCATCGGTCTGACCGGGATCGGCGGCAGCGGCGTCGTCCTGCCCTTCGCCTGGTCCGAGGTCGCGCTGCGGGCCGTCGGCGCCGAGGCGCTGCGGGTGGAGCTGACACCCGCCGGGCCCGACGCGGTGGCGCTGCGGCTGGCCGACCCGTCCGGCGCGCCGGTCGCCTCGGTGGAGTCGCTGGCGGTGCGCCCGGTCTCGCCGGAGCAGCTGCTCGCGGCCAGCTCGGGCCACCAGGACGCCCAGCACGTACTGTCCTGGACGGCCGTGGCCGCCGAGGCGCCCGCGCCGTCGGGCGACTGGGCGCTGCTGGGCGCCGACCGGTTCGCCCTCGCCGAGCGGCTCGGCACCGGCTACCCGGACCTGGCGGCCCTGCAGACCGCGGTCGAGGCCGGCGCCCCCGTGCCGGAGGTGGTGTTCACCTGCGCCCCGGAGGCCGGGCCGACCGCCCTGCGCGAGGCCCTGCTGCCGGTGCTCGGCATGCTCCAGCAGTGGCTGGCCGACGAGCGGTTCGCCGACTCCCGGCTCGCGGTGCTGACCCGGGGCGCGGTCGCGGCCCGGCCCGGCGAGCACCTGGACGCGCTGGCGGAGGCGGCGCTCTGGGGCCTGCTGCGCTCCGCCGAGTCGGAGAACCCCGGCCGCTTCCTACTGCTGGACGTGGACGCCGGGCCGGCCGCCGCGCTGGCCGCGGCCGTCGCCACGGGCGAGCCGCAACTGGCGCTGCGGGAGGGCGCGTTGTTCGCACCCCGAATCACCCGCGCGACCGCCGAGCGGACGCTCACCGAGCCGGCCGGGGTCACCGACTGGCAGCTCGCCGTCACCGGCGAGGGCGGCTTCGACGACCTCGCGCTGATCGAATTCCCGGAGGCCGTAGCCGATTTGGCCGAGGGCCAGGTGCGGATCGGCATCCGGGCCGCCGGCCTGAACTTCCGGGACGTGGTGCTCGCCCTCGGCCTGGTCGCGCACGACGGGCGGGCCGCCGCCACCGAGGCGGCCGGTGTGGTGCTCGAAGTCGGGCCCGGGGTCGAGGACTTCGCGGTCGGTGACCGAGTGATGGGCCTGGTCTCGGCCGGCGTCGGCCCGGTCTCGGTCGCCGACCACCGGCTGCTGGCCAAGGTCCCGTCCGGCTGGAGCTTCGCCGAGGCCGCCACCGTCCCCGCCGCCTTCCTGACCGCCTACTACGCCCTGCGCGACCTGGCGAAGGCCGAGGCCGGGGAGTCGCTGCTGCTGCACGCGGCCACCGGCGGCGTCGGCATGGCCGCGCTCCAACTCGCCCACCA
>NZ_JBSFJV010000163.1:0-10250 GCF_053598235.1 Kitasatospora sp. NPDC001159 | reverse complement strand
TCATGCGCCGGCCGGCACGCGATCACCCGAACGGGACCGAGAATCGAATCTCCGTCCGGCCCTCAAGCCCCAAGAGCGCTTTGATCACGGCTTCTTAGCCACCAAGATCACGCAGTCGAGGTCAACATCTGTCGGACGAACCGTGGACCTCACGCCCTCGGCGAGGAACGTCGTGAAGAGAGGATCCTGAGGACCTGGTCACGGGACGAGGCCGGCGTAGAAGGCCAGGTGGGTGGCGGTGGCGAAGCTGGTGGCGTCGTCGACGGTGACCAGCAGGAGTCAGCGGTGGGTCGATCGGCGCGCCCCGCCCCGCTGCCGCACCCGCTGCCACCCGGTGGCGCCGTTTACTGGCCGTCCGGGCGGTCGATCGCGTAGACCACCGGGTTCACCAGGGAGTCACCGACCTTCTGCCCGTCGTCGCACATAACGTACACAGCATCGCCGAGGACCTGGGCGTAGCGCACCATGCGCTGCGGGAACCGGACCGGGCGGCTGCGCCGGCCGCTCGCCGGGTCGACCAGGACGAGGTCGGAGTCCGAGCCGATCGGCGAGAAGCACCAGGGAGGGCCGGGGCGGGCGGTGGCCTTCCAGTTCTCGGGCATGACGTCCCGCAGGTCTGGCGCGTCCCAGAGGGTGGTGCCGTTGCGGATGTCGACGACCCGGTTGCCGGGGTTGCGGGTGTACCTGAGTTGCAGGGCGGTGTCCCACTGGCGAATCACCAGCGTGTCGGGGATGCCCCACAGCCGGCGGCCGTCGGCTAGGTTCCAGGCGGTTGAGGTGTAGGTGTCCTCGACCGTGAGGGGGTGACCGGCGACCAGGCCGAACTCGGGGACGACCTGACCACCGGCCTGGAGCGGTCCGAGGATCTTGCCGTCTGCGGCTGCCACGACATGCAGCTCCTTGGTGCCCTGGAAGTAGATTCGGTCGTTGGTGGAGCCAGCGAGGTCGGTGTCCTCGCTTCTGTCCGCTGGTTGGTAGCTCCACAGGTCCTGCCCGGTATCTGGGGAGACGGCGAGCCAGCTCTTCCCGTAGTCGTCGAGTAGGACGGCGCCGCCGGCCAGGTCGAGGCCCATCAACTCGCCCTGGTCCGTGCGGATCACGTACGTCCACACCACCGTGCCGTTGGTGGGGTCGAGACGCCAGACGTGCTTGCCGAAGCCGACGTACAGGGCGTTGTCCGCGACGGCGATGTGGTGGGTGCCATCGCTCACCTCGTTGTGGCTGATACTCAGCTCCCGCGACCAACGCGCCTTGCCCGTGGCGATGTCGAGGCACTGCACCGTGTCGCCGTCGAGGACCAGGACCGAGTCCGAGGACAAGCGCAGGGCTTCCTTGAGCGGAGTGGCCTGGCCCGGATACGGCCACAGGACCTTGCCGGACCGCGCGTCCCGTGGGCCAGCGCTCGTCATGAGCAGGGGGCCCGCCTGGCCGGACGGCACGTCGTTGCCGGGTACCGTCCAGCGGGGTCGGACCGTTTGGGCGCTTCCCCCGGGGGAGGCGCCCGTCGTCGCCCCACCGCCGCTGCCCGAGCCCTTGCCGCCGTCCAGGATCCGGGGAACGAGCACGGCGGTGGCGCCGCCCGTCGCGACGACGACGCCCACGCCGAGCAGTACCGAGCGTCGGCTCGCCTTCCGGTCGTCGGCTGGTTCGGCCGGTTCGGCGCCAGCCGGTGGGAGGGGTGGCCGGGGCGGCAGTGAGGGTCGTGGTGCCGAGGCCACGGTGGGCTGCGTGCCGAGGAGTTCGGCCACCGCACCGAGTCGGGCGGCCGTCTCAGCCGCCGAGGCCGGGCGTTGTTCCGGGTCCTTGGCGAGCAGTTCCGCGGCCAGGGCGTCGAGCTCCGGCGGGAGGCCCGGTCGGCTCCGGGACGGCGGTTCGGGGGTCTCGGAGGCGTGGGCGACGAGCTGGGAAAGGAGCTCGCGGCCGCCAAACGGCGGGGCGCCGGTGAGCAGGTGGTGCAGCAGGCAGCCCAGGGAGTACAGGTCGGAGGCGGGGCCGACATCCCTGCTGTGGGCCTGCTCGGGGGACATCCAGGGGGCGCTGCCCAGCACGTTGTCGGTCCGGCTCAACTGCTCCAGGCCGAAGGCCGGGTGGAACCAGGCAATGCCGAAGTCCAGGACCTTGACCGTCCCGTCCGGGGCGAGGATCACGTTCGCCGGCTTGATGTCCCGGTGGACGATGCCGCGTTCGTGGGCGAAGGCGAGGGCGGCGCAGACCTGCCGGGCCCAGTCCACGGCGCGAGCGGCGGACGGCGGTCCGTCGGAGGCCAGGACTCGGTCGAGGGTCCGGCCCGGGGCGAGTTCCATCACGATGAAGAGGGTGTCGCTGTCCTGGCCGAAGTCGTGCACCGTCACGACGTTGGGGCTGTCTGAGAGTCCGGCGGCGGCCCGGGCCTCGCGCTGGAGCCGGGCCGCCGCCTCCGCCGCGACCCCGGGCCCGGCGGCGATTGTCTTGACGGCCACGGTGCGGTGCAGCACGAGGTCCTCGGCCCGCCACACCACCCCCATGCCGCCGGCCCCGAGCTGTTCGGTCAGCCGGTAGCGCCCTGCAAGGACGTGACCTGTCACCCGTGCCCCCTGGATGCGTCGATTCGATGGGCCTCAGCGTAGAAGCAGCGTCAGCTTCTGCCCAGCATGAGGCGACCTGCGGAAGTTCGCCAGACTCCAAAACGACCGCACCGCGACCGCGGCCACCGGCGGGAACCCCGACACGATCGGAGACACCCGTGCTCGACCAGCCCGCTGAACTCCGCCGTCACGTCGTGACCGCCCTGCTCCACAGCTTCGCGCCCCAGCTCGCCCCCGCGGTGCGGGAAGAGTTCGTCCAGGACGCCGAGAGCCTGGAGGACTCCGAGCAAGACGCGCCGGCCCGCCTCAGTGCTGGCCAGCGCATCAAGGCCCGGCTGATCGACAGCGGAGTCCCGGCGCTGATCTGTGCTCCCACCCATCCCCGGGGCCTGCTCGCCGCTGCGCCGGGCCACTGCGTAGGCCATTCGGAAGTCCCAGTCCAAGGGGCCGAACCGGCCGGGGTCCGTAAGCTGACGTGCCTGCCCGCCGCGCGGCCTGCCTCGCCCGCCTCGGCAAGCAACTTGTTCACCGCGTGCTGCTGCGCCCGCTGCTCCTGGTCCTCGCTCTCGCGGGTGTCCTCGAAGCGGGGGGCCGGGCAGCGTCAGGCGTGTGCCGTCCACCCCGGTGGGCGGCACACGCCTGGGGGTCTGTGTGGTCAGTTTCGTCGGGTGCAGGTGACGGTGAGGCCGTCGCCCTTTCCGCCGTCGTAGTACGAGGGGAAGTGGAGGGTCAGCTGTGCGTTCTTGTAGGTGGCTTGGGCCGTGCGTCCGATGTCGCTGGACCAGCCGCCGTTCAGCTTGTATTGGCCGGTGAAGCCGTCCTCGACGCTCTGCGTCATGTCCGGCACGACGAAGGGATCGTCGTCGTCGTGCGACTGAACCTGAAGGCGGGTGCCGTCGAGTTTCCATTGGCCGGCGAGTCCGTTCCACTGGGTGGTGGACCACTGGCCGTCCGGGGTGATGGTGAGCACCCCATCGTGTCCGGCGCTCGACTGGTAGTCCCACTCGCCCGCGGCGAAGGCCTTGAGCGCCTGCTTCTTCGGGCCGCCTGCCTCGGTCTTGTTCCCGGTGCACGCGGCGATCAGGCTCGCCATCGTGCCGAGGGCGAGGTAGCGCAGTGCGGTGCGGCGTCCTACCAGTCGTGCGATTTCCTGTCCGTTCATCGGGGTTGCCCTCCTCGGATTTTGACGCATCGTAGGTTCGGTCGGTGGGTCTGTGGAATAGGGCGTTCGTGCTGGGTTCTTGCGCTGCGAGCGCAGGAGCAGGCCGGGAAGCGTCTCGTTCGTCCCGGACTGTCTCGCCCCCGCGTTCGCCGGCTCTGTTCGCCAAACCTTCGTTCTGGCGTGGGCCGCGGCTGGCGGGACGGCCACGGCGAGCGTGGCGGCGCGGTTGACGCTGCTGCGCCGCCGGAATCGGCAGGCCGTGTGCTGGTGCGGGTCGGAGGCGTCGGTGGGGCAGGCCCGGTGGCGGGATGCGGGAGGTGTGGCGCGCGGTCGGCGGCAGTTCGCAACCCCGGGGTACGGAGATGGGCTCGCCTCCCGGTGTGCGGGAGGCGAGCCCTGGTGGTGGTGTGGGGTTGCTGTTGGTTGCGGTGGCGTGGGGCTGGCTGGAGTGTGGGTCGGCTGACGCCGGCCGGCGCACTGGATGTCCAGCTGGCTGGCGCGTAGGGGTCGTAGGGCTACCTGGTCGACCTGTCGGCTCTGGTGCTCTACGGGGCTGGGTGCGTTACATCCAGCCGAGGGGGTTGTGCCAGGTGAAGGACGGTAGGGGGGGTACGAAGCGCTGGATCTGGCTGGTGGAGCCGAAGTGTTCGACGGCGGTGTAGTAGACCCCGGCGCTGTCCCGGCAGGACAGGAGATCGATGCTCGTGGTGCACGAGTTGTCCATGTCGTCCCTGAAGATGACGTCGACGCGGTGCTTGGCTTCCTGGCCTTCGTGCTTGGTGGCGAGGTCGTCCAGGTTGAGCAGTTCCTTGTAGTTGCGGTAGCCAAAGTCGTGGCGGGCGCACGCCGTGGTGAAGTCGAAGACGGGGGTCTTGTTGACGGCGGGGAAGTTGCAGTAGTCCGTGGACCAGTTGAACTGGTAGCGGTCGGGCTTGCCCGCGAGGTGGGCCGCGCGTTCCTGGTTCCAGGCGTCGGTGGCGGCCGGGCCGGGCTGGGTCAGCTCCCTGAGGTGGGCTTTGCGTTCCTCCAGGCTGGCGGGCTGGGCCGGAGCTGCTCCGTGGTTGGTCCAGGCGGCGTCCTTGCCGGTGTACTCGTAGAGGGCGGAGCCGTCGGGGGTGAGGCCGTAGAGGTGGTCGCCGGAGGTGACGAACGCGGCTCCGGGCTTGCCGACGGGGTTCCACTGGTTCGGGTGTCCGTTGTACTTGAGGATGTCGCCCGTGCCGTCGGTCGCGTACAGGGTGTTGGCGGCGTAGAGGTGCTCCGTGCGCTCGGCGCGGACGGGGGTCCACTTGTCGCCGGAGCCGGTGTACTCCGCCACGCCGGAGTGGTCGGACGCGAGGCGGTAGAGGTTGTTCTCGGTGACGGCGAAATCGGCGCCGGGGCCGCCCAGGCGGGTCCATGCCGTGGCGTGGCCGTCGTAGCGGTAGATGTCGCCGGTGCCGTGCTGGGTGATGTACAGGGGGCTGTCGAAGGGGCCGCTCTTGGTGAGCACCCGGCTCAGTTTCATGGCCGGCGTCTCGCCGGTGTAGGTGTAGAGCCGGTCGGCCGGACCGCCGACCTGCGTCCACGTGTCGCCTTGGCCGGTGTACTCGTAGACGGCGGTGTGGTCGGGGCTGATGCCGTAGAGGTGCTTGTTGGTGGCGGCGAAGTCGGCGCCGGGCCCGCCGATGCGGGGCCACGACTCGGTTGCGGAGTCGTAGCGGTGGATGTCCCCGGTAACGGGGTCGGTGGCGTAGACGGTGTCCTCGCTCGCGTAGATGTGGTCGGCCTTGTCGCCGACCTTGATCCAGCGGTCCTGGCTGTCGGCCCACCGGTAGACGGCGGAGTGGTCCTTCGTCAGGGCGTAGGCGCTGTTCTTGGTGGCGACGAGGTCACCGAGCACGAGCGTCGGGGTCGAGGGGCCGGGGACGTGTCGGGCGCGCTTGCCGGTGACGGCGTTGGCGGACACGCCGAGGGCGAGGACGCCGGCGATCACCAGGCACAGCAGCCGGACGATCCTGGCGGGCGTCCACGGCACGGGCGACGGTTCCGGGGAGTGCTCGGCGGCCGGGCGGCCGGGTCGGGGACGGGCGGGGAGTCGGAGCTTCACGGAGTTCCTCCTGGGACTGGGTGGGGTGTTCAACGTGGTGTGGGACCGGGCAGGTGGATGGGCGCTTCGCGTCGTGCCGACGCGTGCTGTCGGGTAGCCGGAGCGGGATGCCTCGGGGCTCGGGTTCCAACGGCCGCGCCGGGTCAGGTGGCGACGGGGCCGCCGACCTTCGTCCACGTGTCGCCCCGGCCGGTGTATTCGTAGATGGCGGTGTGGTCGGGGCTGACGCCGTAGAGGTGTTTGTCGGTGGCGAGGAAGTTCGCGCCGGGGCCGCCGATGCGGGTCCAGGTGCGGTGTTCGCGGTCGTACTGCCAGATGTCGCCGTGGGTGCCGGCGGTGACGGTGTCGGTGGCGTAGAGGGTGCTGCGGCTGGTGTAGATCCGGTCGGTGGCGTCGCGGACGCGGTCCCACACGTTCGGTGTGCCGGTGTACTCGTAGATGGCGGAGTGGTCGGGGCTGACGCCGAACAGGTGGTCGGCGGTGGCGGCGAAGCTCGCGCCGGGGCCGCCGATGTCCGTCCAGCGGCCGCTCGCGGCGTCGTACTGGTGGATGCCGCCGCCGACGGCGGCAGGGGCGGTGTCGACGGCGTAGAGGGTGCCGGCGCTGGTGAGGATCCGGTCGGTGCCCGCGAGGCGGACCCGGTTCCACACGCGGGGGGTGCCGGTGTACTCGTAGATGGCGGAGTGGTCGGGGCTGACGCCGTAGAGGCGGTCGGCGGTGGCGGCGAACTGGGCGCCGGGGCCGCCGATGCGGGTCCACGGTCCGTCGATGTCGGCGGTGTGGAGTTCGCCGCCGGTGTTGTTGCGGGCGGGGTTGTACTGCCAGATGTCGCCGGTTGTGGCGTCGGTGGCGTAGAGGGTGCTGCGGCTGGTGTAGATCCGGCTGGTGGCGCCGCGGATCTTGGTCCACGCGCCGTTCTTGCCGGTGTACTCCTCGACGGCCGTGTGGCCGGGGGTGATCCGGTACAGGCGGCTGCCGGTGGCGGCGACGGTGCCCGAGTCCGCGGGCGCGGCCGCGGGCGGGGGCGAGGCCGGGGTCTGACCGGCGGCCGGTGCCGGCGTCGACGGTGCGGAGGGTGTGGCCGGCGGCGGGGCGCTCGGTGCGGCGGCGGGTGCCGACGGGGCGGCAGGCTCTTGGGCGGGTGCCGGTGCCGGTGCCGGTGCCGGGGCCGGTGCGGGTCCGGGTTCGGGTGCGGGGGGCTGTGCAGCGGGTGCCGGTGCGGGTGGGGTTTCGGTGAGCTTGCGATACCGCAGCCGGACGTACTCGGACGTTGTGTGGCCGGCGATGTTCGCGGCGTACCGGTTGGCGGTTGAGGCGCTGGCGGTCGTGTGGGGCCTGTGCTCGGCGATGTAGCGGAACTCGCCCTTGCCCTGGTCGATCCAGCCGGCGAACAGGATCGCGTGCCCGTTCTCGTCGAAGGGGGTGTCCAGCGCGTCCCCGGGCTGCAACTGCTCCCAGGTGATCCGGTCGGCGACGTCCGGCAGGCCGCCGGTGGTCAGGCTTTCCGTGAGCTGCCAGGCCATCGAGACGAAGCCGGAACAGTCCTGGCGGTAGGGGCCGCCGGTCCTGTCGTCGGGCCAGGCGAGCGTTTGGCTGTAGGGGACCTTCTGGTCCACCCAGGCTTGGGCGCGGGCGAGGATCTGCTCGCGGGTGACCGCTCCGCCCGGGGCCGCGCCGTTGCCGAGTGTCCCGGTGCTGGTGGGCACCTGGGGGGCCGGCTTGCTGGTGGCATGGGCGGGCAGAACGGCGGCGCCGACGACGAGAGCGAGGCCGGCGAGCGCGGCCAGGCGTTGCGGGCGACGCGGCAGGGCAGGGTGCATGGCGGTCCCTTCGGGTGGTGGACGGTCCGCTGCCGGGTTGGCGGAAGCGGTGGATCACCACACTGGAACCTGATGTGATTGACCGTCAGGGGCGAACGGGATGTGCGGGGTCTTCGCCGCAGGTCAGCGGGGTGAAGGTCGTGCGAACATCGCGAACCTCGGCGAACGTCCGCGAACGTCGCGAACGAGACGGCGATCATCAGAGGGGGAGACATGGGCAGAGCGGGGCGGGCACAGGGGCCGCTGAAAGGGCGTACCGAGCAGGCCAACGCACTTGCGCGGCTCGTGCGGGAGCTGACTGCCGGGCGCACGGTGAGCGAGCTTGAGGCGCAGTACGAGTTGGCGAGGAGTATGTGGAGCGAGTACCGCTCCGGCATCAAGATCATCCCGTTGGAGCGGCTCAAGAAGCTGATCGAGGACCGCTTCCCCCGTGACACCGCCACGCGGGAGGCCAGGCTCCAGGACGCCCGCCGGCTCCACTCCGCCGCGCTGCGGGCCCAGGCCGAGTTGTCGGCCGCGGTGTCCGCGCCGGTGTCCCCGCGGTCGTCCCCGCGGTCGTCCGCGCGTTCGTCCCCCGGGGACGAACGGCCTGCGGACAATTCCCTGACCAGCGAGGACGTGTCCGGGCCGTCCCGCGAACAATCGGCTGACGAGGTGTCGGCCCCTCAGGGCGGTGGGTCCGGGGACGCCGCTCGGACGGTTCCCGGGGCGGGGGCCACCGGTCGTGCGGAGCCCGACGTCGGGCCTGCGGCTGAGCCTGGCCTCGGGCCTGCCGCGGGATCCGCGGCTGAGTCCACCCCTGAACCCGACACCGGGCCTGAGGCCCTCGAATCCCTTCCTCCCGCCGTCCCGGCCTCCACCCCCGCCCCCGCGCCATCGGCCCCCACGCCGCCCGCCCCGGCTTCGTCGGTCCCCCAACGCGCCGACGGACCGGACGGCGCCCCGCCGCGCTCCCCCGGCGGCTGGAGGCGGTGGCGGACCCCGGCGCAGTGGGCGGCTCTGCTGGCGCTGCTCGCGGCGGTGGTGGTCGCGAACCAGTACCAGGAGCCCCGGCACGGTGAGGACACGGCCGCCCCCTTCGTGACCGCCTCGCCCGGCGGCCTCTCCCTGGCGTCCGGCCTGAACCTGCCGCCCTCGCCC
Organism: Kitasatospora sp. NPDC001159; assembly: GCF_053598235.1. Classification (NCBI taxonomy): domain Bacteria; kingdom Bacillati; phylum Actinomycetota; class Actinomycetes; order Kitasatosporales; family Streptomycetaceae; genus Kitasatospora; species Kitasatospora sp. NPDC001159. The sequence continues at coordinate 1,475 of NZ_JBSFJV010000163.1, read as the reverse complement.
GAGCCCCCGACTACCGCGGGGACGACACCTCCCGGAGAGGCCGCCGGCCTGCCGCCGACCCCGGGCCCGGCAACCCCCACTCCGGGCCCGGCGACCCCGGCGCCGACGCCCGGTCGGACCGCGCCCCCGTCCGCGGGTGCGACCGCCGCACCCGACGCCGCACCGGCGGCCACGCCAGGCGGCCCCACCGTCGCCGCGACCGGCGCCCACCTGTACCGGATCACCCCGGACCACAAGGGCCGCGGCGCGCTCGAGCGTGAGCTGGTCACGTGCCTGCGGACCGGGCGTGCCCTTCGGGTTCCGCGCTCGCGCGCCCGCCGGAAGGCGACCGGTCACGTCACGCCCGACGTGATGATCAGCGAGCGTCCCGCTGAGGCCGAGGACCGGGCCGTCGCGGGCCACTGGGAAGGCGATCTGATCATCGGGACGAACCGGTCCGCCATCGGCACTCTCGTGGAGCGCACGACCAGGTTCACGATCCTGGTCCACCTTCCGCGGATGGAAGGCTACGGCGTCGAGCCAAGGGTGAAGAACGGCCCCGCGCTGGCCGGCTACGGAGCCGAGGCGATGCGCAAGGCCCTCACAGCCCAAATGGCCAACATCCCAGAGCAGTTGCGCAGATCGCTGACCTGGGATCGAGGTAAGGAGCTTGCCCAGCACGCCCAGCTGAAGGCCGACACAGGCATCGCCGTCTACTTTGCCGACCCGCACAGCCCCTGGCAGCGGGGCACGAACGAGAACACGAACGGGCTGCTGCGGCAGTACTTCCCGAAGGGCACGGACCTGGCCCGCTGGACCGCCCGCGACCTCGAAGCCGTCGCAGGCGCGCTCAACACCCGGCCGCGGAGAACACTCGGCTGGAGAACTCCTGCGGAGGCTCTCGACGATCAGCTACTCTCGCTCCAAACCAGCGGTGTTGCAACGACCCCTTGAACCCGGTTTGGGACCCGTGGTCCGCATGGTGTACCAGCTGGCCGGGTTGGACCCCGCGGCTGGCCAGCGCGTACTCCAGCGAGGCCAGGACCAGGTCGGCGTCCGCGCGGGCCGAGGTCTCCCAGGCCACCACGCGGCGGGAGAAGGCGTCCCGGATCGCGGAGAGCCACAGCGGCCCCTCGGCGGTGTCGATCACGGTGAGGTCGGTGACCCACAGCCGGTCCGGGACCTTCGCGCTGAAGTCGCGCTTGACCAGGTCCGGGGCGAACTCGGCCGCGGCATCGGCCACGGTGGTCTTCCACCGCCGCGTGCGGGGGCTGATCCCGGCCAGGCCGGCCTCGCGCATCAGCCGCTCGACCCGCTTGCGTCCCACCCGCACGCCCTCGCGGGCGAGGTGGGCGTGTACGCGCGGCGAGCCGTAGACGCCGTGTGACTGCTCGTGGACCTCCTTGATCTTCTCGGTCAGGACCGCGTCCTCCCTCTCGTGACGGGTGGGGTGCTGCCGGCGGGCGCGGCGCCGGTAGAAGGTGGAGGGCGGTGTG
>NZ_JBSFJV010000162.1:0-10250 GCF_053598235.1 Kitasatospora sp. NPDC001159 | reverse complement strand
GCGCTGCCGGCCTCCAAGATGGCCTCGGCCGGCGCGGACTGGAAGACCAACCCGCGCACCCAGATCAAGTGGACGCTGGACTACATGAACTCCCGTTACGGCAGCCCGAACGCCGCCTGGGCCTTCTGGCAGACCCACCACTGGTACTGAGCCGACCCCTCGGCCCCCAGCAACACACCCGCGACCTTGACCTCCCTCCCCCTCACCCCGGGGGCCGGACAGGGACCACTGGGATGACCCGACAGGGCCCGTGCCCGCGCGATCCGCGTGGCACGGGCCCTCTCGCGGTCGTACGCCCTTCGAGTGGATCCCTGAGACCGGCTTCCCCCGCTGCTGCGATGGGGCCTGACGCTCTGCGGCGCCGAACTCCGTTGAGGGGGTCGTAGGCGCGCACGTGGGTGGAGTGGGAGGCGACCGCGGTCCACCGGCCCCTGAGTGCCCGGACGCCGCGAGCGAAGTGTGATGCCCTGCCCGAAAACAGCAGGGCGATGCCTGTGCCGGATCCAGCCCGGCCCTTCTGGAAGCGGTGCTGATCGCTCCGCGAGGCGCGGGGCGATCAGCTTCGATCACTGGAAGGGAGATCTGCCACTGCAGTAATAATCTAATGATCAGACTTTAAGGGGCGGGGCATGTCGACCGGCAGAAACAACGCCGCGCTCCATAACGTGCGCATATCATTCGGGCGTGATCAAGGTTACCGATCCTCTGGGGAATTCGCAGGCTGCTGATGTCGCTGAGAATTCTCTGCCGAGCCGACGCGAGCTGCTCAGAACCACGGTTGCGGCAGTCGGTGCCGTAGGTTTTGCTGGCGCACTTGCGGACGGGCATGCCTACGCAGCCAATTCTCCATCCGAGTCGGATGCTCTTCGGCGCGGTCGGCGCCACCCGCAGCCTTCGCGGCCATCGGGAGGCGCGCTCGATCCGTCATCCGTTCCCAAGTACAGAACGCCGCTATTCCTTCTCGGTAAAATGCCCGGCGCGGGCCGGGACTCCTACCGCATCGCGATCCGTCAGTTCCGGCAGCAAATGCTGCCGATCGGGATGCCGGCCACCGCGGTCTGGGGTTACGGAGCTGTGGGCCACGAGCAGTCATTTCATGCGCCGGGCCTGACCATTGAAGCCCGTGTGGATCGGCCGATCTCCGTGACATGGGTCAACGACCTCGTCACCTCGCGCGGCTTCTACCTGCCCCATCTATGCGCTGTGGACCCCACGTTGCATTGGGCGAACCCTCCTGGCGGAAGGGCCGGACGTGATTCGCGGCCCACCTTCTCGGCCACTCCCGGGCCGTACACGGGACCGGTGCCCATCGTGACCCATCTGCACGGCGGGTACAGCCGAGAAGAGAGTGACGGATACCCCGAAGCCTGGTACCTGCCGGCATCTCGTGATATTCCTCGTGACTATGCTCGCGTAGGTACCTATTACGACCGGTTCGCCGAGCAGTTCCGTGACCGTTACGGCGTCCGCTGGCGCCCCGGGTCGGCAACGTTCGCGTACGGCAATGATCAGCGTCCCGCAACTCTCTGGTACCACGATCACACTCTGGGCATGACTCGGGTGAATGTCTACGCGGGCCTTGCCGGTTTCTACCTGCTGAGAGGTGGACCTGCTGATCTGCCCTCGGGAGTACTTCCCGGGCCGGCATCGGGGCGAGACGGGCGAGACGGTGCCCACTCCTACGAAATCCCCCTGGTGGTTCAGGACAAGTCCTTCAACGCGGACGGGTCGATGTTCTTCCCCAGCAGCCGAGGATACTTCGGGGACACCCCGCCGGACGGTCCGTGGATCCCCGATACCGATATTCCGCCCATCTGGAACCCGGAGTTCTTCGGCACCGCGATGGTCGTCAACGGGAACACCTGGCCGGTACTCAACGTGGAACCGCGGCGGTACCGCCTGCGCATCCTCAACGCAAGCAACGCCCGTACTCTCATCTTGAAGATCGTGGCTGACGCCACAGCCCCCCGCCCCGTCAGCCCCGCACTGCCCTTCTGGCAGATCGGGAACGACCAGGGATTCCTGCCGACCCCGGTCCAGTCGGATCAACTCCTACTGGCCCCCGCAGAGCGCGCCGACGTGGTGGTCGACTTCACCGGCGCCCCGGTTGGCACCGGGCTCTACTTGATCAATGAAGGTCCGGACGAGGCGTACGGCGGCGGCGCACCGGTCACCGACTTCACGCCAGCGAATATCACGACCACAGGGCAGGTCATGAAATTCACTGTCGTTCCCCTTGCCTCTGCCGACACCAGTGTCCCGCCGTCGCAGATCGTGCTTCCTCCGGTCCCGGCGCTTCCTGAGAGCCGGACGGTCCGGAAGCTGTCACTCAACGAAGAGGACTCCGCGTACTTCACCGGCGCGCCCACGATGGACATGCTTGGCACAGTCACGCCAAGTGGCTCAGCCACTCCGCTCCTGTGGTCAGACCAGGTCACCGAGACGCCGGTGAAGGGCGACACCGAAATCTGGGAACTGTACAACTTCACCAGCGACGCCCACCCTGTCCACATCCATCAGATCGGATTCCAGGTCCTCGACCGCCGAGCAATCACGGGCGGCGCATTGTCACCCCCACAACCGGGGGAAGGCGGATATAAGGACACCGTGATCGCATTGCCAAGTCATATCACCCGCGTCAAGGTTCGCTTTGGCATTGCGGGACGGTACGTCTGGCACTGCCACATTCTGGACCATGAGGACAATGAAATGATGCGGCCGTTGCAAGTACTTGATCAGCGCAGCCATTGAGGTCTTTTCGGCGATGATCACTCGGCGGCGGGATGAAGGAAGCGGGAGTCTGCGGCCGGCTGCCCTGGTGACCGTGATGTGGGGTTCGGTGGCGACACCGGCCACGATCCGGGCCGGGTCGCGGTCGACCCGGCGGTGATGACCGCCGACGGCGGCGAGGCGATCGTGGGGCAGCCGGGCTGCCGCCATCTTCCGACCGGCGGCGATGTCGCACGCGAGCGAGCCCAGGCATGTGCTGACGAGCAGACAGCAGGCCCCGCCCGGCCGACCGGCAGGTGGGGGTGCGGGGTGCGCGGGACGGCCGCGGTGGAGGTGGACCACGACCACGCCACCGGGCTGGTACGGGGGAGCGCGATCTGGCTGGGACCGACAGTGGGGGCCACCTCTGGCGCGACCCGGGGCCGCGTTCGAGGACGATCCCCTGCACTGACCCGGATCGGCCGTGCCGCCAGGCCGGGCCACGCGCTACCGGGGTCGGCCTGTGGCGGTCGTCAGCCCGCCGTCAATGCAGTGGGCTCGAGGACTGCCTCGACATCAACCGTGACGTCGACCATGTCGCCCACGACGACACCACCTCGGTCGACCACGTCGTTCCAACTCACGCCGAAGTCGTGGCGGTTGATGCGTGATCTGGCGACGAATCCGGCCCGGCGCCGTGGACCGAGATCCTGGCCGTCCTCCCACCACGGAGTGTCCCACTGTCCCAGATACGTCACATCGAATGTCACGGAGCGTGTCGCTCCGCGAATGGTGAGGTCGCCCGTCACCTCGAAGTCGTTCGCGCTCACCTGGCGGATGCGAGACCCGGTGAACGTCCACGTCGGATGGCGCTCGACATCGAAGAAGTCGGCGCTGCGCAGGTGGGCGTCGCGGTCGGGCTGCCCGGTGTACACCTGCGTCGCGTCGATCGTCGCCTCGACCTGGGCCTTCTCCGGGGCGTCCGGGTCGACCACCAGGAAGCCGTGTACGTTCTTGAACTGTCCACGTACGTAGGTGACCATCATGTGTCTGACACTGAACTCCGCCGCAGTGTGACCTGACTCGAAGAACCATTTCGCTGTAGCCATGGCAGCTCCTCGGCGTGCTCGCCCCTCCGAACACGATAGGACGGCCGTGCACCGTCGGCTCGCCCGGTGCGCGCCCGGCAGCGGACCACGTCGGCAGCTCCAGGCCGGCTGGGCACCCGTCAGCCGCAGGCGCCGCCGCGACCCTGCGGCGGATGCCGTCGGCTACGGCGGTCCACCGGCCAGCCGTACGGCGGCAGCCTGAGCCTTCACGCCGCCTGAGCGCACGTGTCCCGCCCGGCCGTCCGCAGGCGGACGGGCCAGTCCTTGTCGCCAAGGCCGCCGTTCGCGGTGGGCTGGCGTCTGTAATCTGGTTACGTTGATAGAGCACATGGTCAGAGGGGGGTAACAAGCCGTAACCTACCGGGGACGCCGCATGACTGGCCTGACCGTCATCCTGCTGCTCGTGGTCCTGGCCACGGCCGTGGCGACCGGTGCCCGGCGCTGGCGCTTGCCCGCTCCCTCGCTCCTCGTCATCGCCGGTCTGGTCGTCGGGCTCCTACCCTGGGTTCCCGAGGTCCGTCTGCCGCCTCACGTGATCAGCGTGCTGGTGCTGCCGCCACTGCTCTACGCCTCGGCTGGGGAAATCTCCGTCCGCGACCTGCGCAGCGTGTGGCGGCCTGTGACCGGCCTGGTCTTCGGTCTGGTCCTGGCCTCGGCCGTCGCCGTCGGGTACGTCGCCCGAGCGATTACCCCGCTCACCACCGCGACCGCGTTCATCCTCGGCGCTGTCCTGGCCAGCACCGACCCCGTGGCCGTTACCGCACTCGGCCGGCGCCTGTCCCTCCCACCACGTGTGCAGGCCATGGTGCAGGCGGAAAGCCTGTTCAACGACGCCACGTCGCTGGTTCTGTACAAGGTCGCCGTGGCGACCGCCGTTTCCGGCAGCGCCATCACCGTGTCCGGGACCGTCGAGCAGTTCCTGATCCTCGCGGGCGGAGGAGCCCTCATCGGCGCGGCGGTCGCCGCAGTGGTGACGCTCATCCGCAGACGGACCGAGGAACCCGTGCTGGAGACCGTCATCGCATTGGTCACGCCGTACGCCTCGTACGTCATCGCGGAGGACTCGCACGCCTCCGGCGTGACCGCCGTCATCGTGTCCGGGGTCGTCCTCGGCAGCACCGGCCACAAGCTCAGCAACGCCCCCATCCGTCTCCAGATCCACGCCGTCTACGACACCGTGACTTTCCTGCTGGAGAGCGTCGTCTTCGCCCTCATCGGTCTCGAGCTCCCCTCCGTCGTCCGTCACCTCGCGCACGACGAGCACGGCTGGCCGCTGTGGGTGCCGGTGATCGCCTTCACTGTGCTGGCGATCCGCCTGCTGTGGATCTTCCCGCTGTCCGCGCTGATCCACCACCGGCACAAGGAGGGCGACAGGCGCATCTCCTGGCGCGTTCCGGCCGTCCTGTCCTGGGCGGGCACCCGAGGCGTCATGCCGCTGGCCGCCGCGCTCTCCATCCCCCTGGTCACCCACACAGGGGCGCCGCTGCCGCACCGGGCGCTCATCCTCACGCTCACCACCGGGACCATCGCGCTCACCGTCGTTTTCCAGGGCTTCACCCTCGCTCCTGTCGTCCGCCGCTCGGGCATCGCTCTGGAACCGGAGCACACCGCCCGCGAGGAGGCCCGGACCCGCCGACACATTGCCCACACCGCTCTCGAAGAGCTCAAACAGCTTGGCGATCTGGATGAGCTCGCCGAACTGGGCACCGCCGCTGAGGCTGCCCTGAAACAGGCTCGTCGCGATCTGGAAGCGCGCATCCACCAAGCGGAAGATGCCCACTACAGCGACCCGGACGCCCGTCCCGCCGACGCCTACCGCGAGATACGCCGGACACTCATCGGCATTGAGGCGGCCGAGCTCCAGCGCCTCTACGAAGCAAACACGATCAGCAACGCCACCCGGCGCCGGATCCAGCGCGAACTCGACCTCGAGGAAGCCAGCCTCCGTGCCCGCGACTGACGGGTCCGTGGTGCAAGCGATACCCGCATCTGTGCTGCGCGAGCTCGGCCGCAGTTGCCACCACGCCCGGCACTACGGCTTCGGCGAACCGTTCAGGACGCGGACGGGCCTCCTGTCCGGACCGCCGGGGCGGCTCCGGTCAGGATGGTGTCGACGGCACGCGTCACGAAGTGCTCGTCGAGCGGGAGTTGACGGAAGACGATCCGGAGCCAGGCTGCTCCGGCCAGCAGGTCCACCAGGAGCATCGGGTCCGTGTCCGGCGGGAGTTCGCCGCGGCTGACGGCACGCTCGAAGATCGGCTGCTCGCGGGCGAGCCGCTCGGCGAAGAAGCCGCGGACGTGACCCGCCAGTTCGCTGCTGTGGGTGACCGCCCCCAGCGTGGCGATCGCGACTTCGGCGGCCGGTGACGTGGTGAGCAGGGCCATCACCGATCGCAGCAGGGCCTCCAGGTCGCCCCGGAGGCTACCGGTGTCGGGCAGGGCGAGGTCGAGTTGGCGACCACCGATGAGCGCGGAGCCCAGAAGAGCTCCCTTGGACGGCCACCAGCGGTAGATCGTGGTCTTGTTGACCCCGGAACGTTCGGCGACCCCCTCGATGGTCAGCCCTTCGTATCCCCGCTCCGCGAGCAGATCCAGCGTGGCGTCGAAGATCTCCTGCGATCTGCGCGGGCCGCTGCTCCGCCGGCCTTTCCGCTGCTCGTTGGTCATGAGAGCAGGCTAGCATCAATGCAACGCAACGGTGCGTTGCATCTGTGTGTTAGCGTGACGCGCATGAAGTCCGAAGAGCCCGCACTGCACGTCGTTTTCGTACACGGCACCAGTGCCGGCGGCACGATGCGGCGTCCCGTGACGGAAGTCGCCGGCGCCCGACGCCCTGTGCCGGATCCGCCTGGGCACGGCTCCCGGCGCGACGTACTCTTCTCCACGGCCGGGACGGACGCGGTTTCGGCATCGGGGGTCCGATGACCGCCCGTGCCTGGAGCCTGGAGGAGTCCCTGGAGATGTCCGTTCCGCCGGACGCCGTCTACGCGGCCGTCGCGGACGTCCGGCGGATGAAGGACTGGAGTCCGGAGGTGATCTGGACGTGGCGCCGTGGGTGCCGTTTCACGGGCTTCAACCGGCGAGCCTTCTGGATCTGGTTCACCACCTGCCGGATCGTCATCGCCGACCCGGGCCGGGAGTTCGCCTTCGACGTCACCACCTTCGGCCTGCCGGTGGCGCGTTGGGGCTACCGGATGACGCCGACGGTGGCAGGAACGCTGGTCACCGAGTACTGGAACGACCACCGCCGCCACGGATGGCGCCGCCGGATCGCCGACATGCTCGGACTGGTCTTCACCGGGACTCCGGCCGCTCGGCGCGCCGCGCGCAACCGCGACGGCATGCGCATCACACTCAGCCGGCTCCGTACCGCCGTCGGGGAGGCCGGACGGGCTCCGCAGGCGGACGCGAGTCCACGCCTCTGTCGTCGAAGTCAGCGTCTGTGAAGCCCGGTTCGCGCAGGCTGTTGAGGTAGTTGGGCAGGCGCAGGCAGCCGGCCGCGTAGGCGCGGGCAGTGGCGCGCGCCCGCTCGGGGTCGGTGACCACCACGGCCTGCTCGGGGGTGAGCAGCGGGTCGGGGCCGAGCGTTGCGCGGGCCCGGTGGGTGTGTTCGGGGGTGACGAAGGACGGGTGAACGCCCTGGGCCCGGTGGCGGCGAGCCTGAGCATCTTAGGGTGCAGCGCGGTGGCGGCGACGGCACGCCGCTCCTCGTCCGCCGTCACCGCGGACAACGACACGAGCCATACTCGTTGCCCGGCAGACGCTGGTGTCGGTCGCGCCGGCGCCCCGGGCACGCCGGGGTGGGCTCCAGCCAGATCGTGGAGATGACCAACTACGACCTCGCGGTGTACTCCAAGACCGGTGCCACGCTGCTGGGGCCGCTGAGGACCCAAACCCTGTTCAGCGGGTTCGGCGGACCGTGCGAGACCTCTCAGAACGTCGACATCGGCGATCCCGTGGTCCGCTGGGACTCCCTCGCCCACCGCTGGATCACCAACCAGTTCGCCCTCGACGAGACGGGCACCACGAACCGACTGTGCGTGGCCGTCTCCACTACCGAAGACGCCACCGGCGAGTACTACCGGTACGACTTCGGGTACCAGCACTTCATCGACCACCCGAAGGTCTCGGTGTGGCCGGACGCCTACTACGCGGCTTTCACCGGCGGGGCGTTCTTCGAGGCGTGCGCCTGGGACCGGCAAAGGATGCTGCGCGGAGCCGACGCCGACCAGCAGTGCTACACCATCGCGTCACCGGCCATCCCGCTCGGCTCGGACCTCGACGGCACGACCCCACCCCCGCAGGGCGAGCCCAACCTGCTGATGGCCCTCAACCCCGCCAGCAACAGCCTGCAGTACTGGCGGGTCCACGTCGACTGGGCCGACCAGACCCGCACCGCCGTCACGGGCCCCGGGGAACTGCGGGTGGCCCCCTACAATCCGGCCTGCGTACGTACCGATCCCACCCGATGCGTCCCCCAGGCCGGCACCACCCAGAAGCTGGACTCGCTCTCCTGCTCCGCCATGTACCGGCTCGCCTACCGCAACTTCGGCGACCACCAGTCCCTGGTCGTCAACCACGCGGTCGACGCGCCCGGCGGCGTGGGGGTGCGCTGGTACGAACTGCGGCTGGACCACGGCCGACCGGTCGTCCATCAGCAGAGCACCTACGCTCCCAGACCGGGAGCAACCGCTGGGGTGACTACACCTCCATGGCGATCGACCCGGTGGACGACTGTACGTTCTGGTACACCAACCAGTACCAACCGGCCGATGGCACCGGTAACTGGAACACCCGTATCACCTCCTTCCAGCTCTCCGACTGCTGCGACCACCACCGCCACGGGTGACACCCGGGGCGGACGGCACACAGCCGTCCGCCCCGAACCCCCATCGCGAGAAGACAACCGGGCACCGCGGCCCGCCGAGCAGCCGCTCGCCGGGCCTCAGCCGACGGTGCCGGTCGACGTCTGCGCGGAGCCCGGCAAGGTCGGCCTGCCGCCGAGCCTGGTCGAGATCTGCCGCAGGGCGTACGGGCGCTGAACCAGCAGGACACCGTTCTCTAGAACCCGGCGGCGGACCCGGTCGTCGCGGCCAGCGGCGCGGTCAGCATCCCCGCGCCTTCGCGCAAGCCGCGTAGCCACTCCTGCAGCGCCTCCTGCACGGTGTACCTCGGTGCCCAGTCCAACTCCTGTCGCGCCCGCGAAGTGTCCATGACTGGGAAGTGCAGGACTGCGTCGAACAGTTCCGGGGGCGTGCGCAGCAGGTGGGTCTTCCAGGCGGCGGAGACGGCGGCCCGGACCGGCCAGCCGGGTATCGAGATGGTCCGGGCGCCGAACAGTTCGGCCAGCATGGGGGAGTCGATGACGGGTTCGGCGGCCAGGTTGAACGCGCCGTGCACCTCGCGCGCGAGGGCCTGCTGGAAGGCTGCGGCCGCATCGTCGGTGTGCAGGGCCTGGTACCGCATGCCGGGGATGTCAGGGATGGCGGGCATGCGCTCCGGGCGGGTCAGTCGCTTCGGCACCAGCGGGCCGCGGAAGAGGCGGTGCTGTTCGCATGCGGCCTCGGCCTTGAACATGAAGCCCGGCCGCATCCGCACCACGCGCATGGTGGGGTGATCGCGCTCGAAGGTGTCCAGGACGCGCTCAAGGTAGGCCTTCTCCCGGCACAGTGCCGACTCCGGCCAGCCGTGGGTCGGCCAGGACTCGTTCACGGCGCGGTCCTTGGGGCCGGGTGAGTAGGCTCCAACGAACGACGCGTACACCAGCGTGGGTACGCCCGCTTCGGCCGCGGCGTCGAAGACCCGTAGGGAGCCGAGGACGTTGGTGCGCCAGGTCGTCGTCGGGTGGTGCGTGGGCTGGAACAGCCAGGCCAGGTGGATGACGGCGTCGGCGCCGGCGAAGTGGCTGGTCAGGTCAGCGGCTTCGTCCGCGATGTCGACGCTGGCCCAGCTGGTTTTGGGCGGGGTCCACTGCGGCAGACGGCGTGCCAGTCCCAGGACCGAGTCGATTGCGGGGTCCGCACCGAGTGCCTGGACGACACTGGTGCCGAGGTTGCCGGTCGCCCCGACGACGACCGCCCGCAAACCAGGAGACGCCATTGCTCTCGCCTGCCTTTCGTACGCGCGTTCTCGCGTTGACCAGGGGAAGCACATTGCCGCGTGCAGTGCACGTGTATGCCGGGCACGGTGCACCTCGATCGAGGCTCAAGGCGGTACCGCAGCCTCCCTTCTCTCACCATCCGCCGGGCGGAAGAGCGGCGCAAACGGGTGCTTGATCTTCGATGAGACGAACCGCCAGTCATCAGGCCTGGGTGAGATCGCTCAACCTTCAGCGCGACGCGAGAGGGCCCGTGCCACGCGGATCGCGCGGGCACGGGCCCTGTCGGGTCATCCCAGTGGTCCCTGTCCGGCCCCCGGGGTGAGGGGGAGGGA
>NZ_JBSFJV010000161.1:0-10628 GCF_053598235.1 Kitasatospora sp. NPDC001159 | reverse complement strand
CGAACGGCTCGCGCGACTGGCCATGCACCCACCGGGACCGAGAGGTCACAACCCTACCGAAGAGGGCCGCAGAAGGGATGGTCCTCTAATGAGCGGCACCGACCAGCCCGGCCTGGACGAGATCGACCGGTGGTTCGCCGCCGTGGCCGAGGGCCCGGTGAGGGCCTACGTGTTGGACCAGGAGCGGGCGGACAGCACCAGCAGGTAGCCGTCGGGGTCCTGGACGGTCACGCCCCAGGTGTCCCAGTACGGGTTGTGGGCGGGGACCCGCTTGCCGCCGTGCTGTTCGAGCCGCTCGATCAGGGAGTCCGGCACCGGCTCGCCGAGGTAGACGACCAGGAGGTCCTCGGCGGTCGGCCGCGGCTCGATCGGGGCGGCGGGGTCGTGGACGAGCTCCAGGTGCCAGGTGGCATCGGGCCAGCCGGCCATGAGGAGCGAGTGCTCACCTGGGGTGCCGTCCGTCTCGTGCCGGTAGAGGACGTCGAGCCCGAGCCCCGAGATCCAGAAGTCCTCCGCCGCGCGGAGGTCGCGCGAGGGGCGGGCGATGCGGATGTGAGCGGTGGCGTCAGCCGGCATGGTGCTACTTCCTGGGGCTGGGGCGTGGGTCCGGGTTCGGTGATGGCTGCGAGCCTAGAGATCACGGAGTCGGGCGCCATCGGGCGCTGGTCCTAGTTCTCGGTGGCGAAGAGGCGTCGGCCTGACCGGCCCCGGCTCGACAGGGACCGATGTCCGGGCTTCTCTCTAGACTGCGTGCCCATGGTCGAAGGACAGGACACGCGGCAGGAAACCGGAGACCCGACGTGGGCGGGCGTGCGGGAGCGGGTGGCCGCGCTGGCCGGCGATCCGCGCAGCGCGGTGGTGTTCGGTTCCAGCGGGCACCGGTTCCGGCTGGACAAGCCGCTGACGGCGGCGGAGCTCGCCGACCTTGAGGTGCGGATCGGGGCTGAACTGCCCGAGGAGTACCGGCGGTTCCTGCTGAACGTCGGCGCGGGCGGCGCCGGTCCGGCGTACGGGGTGTTCCCGGTGCGCAAGGTGCAGGGCCGTTGGCGCTGGGAGGGCGACGGCGCGGACCTGGCCGACCTCACCCTGCTGGCCGAGCCCTTCCCCCGGCAGGGCCCCGACCCCGAGCTGGTGCGGGCGCTGCTCGCGGAGCGCCCCGAGGAGGAGGACTTCGAGGAGATCGAGGAGTTCGACGACGCCAGCGAGGCCTGGGACGAACGCTGGGAGCCCGTGATGTTCGCCCCGGATCGTACGGCGGGCGCCGTCGTGATCTCCCACCTCGGCTGCGCCGCACGGCAATGGCTGATCGTGAGCGGCCCCGAGCGGGGCCGGATCTGGTCCGACCACCGGGTGGACGACGAGGACCTCACCCCGCTGCTCGACGAGCACGGCCAGCCGGTGACCTTCGCCCGGTGGTACCTCGGCTGGCTCGCGGAGAGCGAGCGGCAGGTGGCCGGCACCCCCGTCGAGGCCGGGTGACCGCGCCGACCCGGGGCCGAAAATGCCGAGGTCCCGCGGCCCGTCCTTGGTTAGCCTCGACGCCATGACCTGGCTGCCCGATGACTTCGTCCACCCTGTCCACGTTCCCCTGCTCAGCGGCGACTACCACCTGCGGCCGATCACGGAGGCCGACGCCGCCCTCGACTATCCGGCCGTGATGGGCTCCCGCGAGCGCCTGTGGGGCATCTTCGGCCCGGCCTGGGGCTGGCCCGCGGAGACGATGACCTTCGAGGCGAACCGGATCGACCTGGCCCGGCACGAGCGGGAGATAGCCGCTCACCAGTCCTTCAACTACGTCCTGCTCGACCGCGCCGAGACCGCGATCCTCGGCTGCGTCTACATCGACCCGCCGGAGCGGACGGGTGCGGACGGCGAGCTCTCGTGGTGGGTGGTGGACGAGTTGGTCGGCGGCGAGGTGGAGCAGGCGTTGAACGCCCTGGTGCCGCAGTGGGTGGCCGCCGACTGGCCGTTCCAGCGGCCGCGTTACCTGGGGCGCGACATCTCCTGGCAGGACTGGAAGGCGCTGCCGGCGGTCTGATCCTCCGGCACCGACCCCTGGGAGCAGGGCAGTGGGCTCTCAGGCGTCGGCCTGCCCGATCGGCGGCGGAGACGGTTCCGCGGGCGGTGGCAGCGGCGAGTAGCGGGCGCGGTTGGCGTTGAAGTGGGCCAGGTGGTGCGTCGCGCCCTCGAACTCCAGCTCCATCGGCGGAGGATCGGTCACTGGCGGGGCCCAGCGGGTGTAGTTCTCACCCTCGACCTCGATCTGCGTCTCCAGCCTCGGCGTGCCCCAGTACCGTACGTAGCTCTCCGCGCGCTCCGCCGTCCAGAGCGGTCCGCCGCCGAGCGCCTTCAGCAGGGCAGGGCTGATGGGGGATGTCGTCGCTTCCTTCCCCCGGTCGCGAACGCGAACGGGGTCCGGCGCCGGTGAAGGCGCCGGACCCCGTCCGACTGTGGAGCGCCAGGCCCGGGTTGCACGGACTCTCCCTACTGAAAGTAGGGCGTGCTCTGGTAGCACCGCTGACGCCTGACGAGGAATCATTCTCCCTCGCGACAAGAAGAATATTAGCAGCTCAAGACCCATGCGCCGAACCACGGGGTGCGGGGTCCGCCTCAGCGGCGTTCGGCCGCCCCGAGCAGGCGCGGCGGGAGGTACGGGGAGGTCGAGGTTGATCGCGGCGGCGGGCCCGGTGGGGCGGTCGGCGGCGGAGCCGGTGGGCCCGGCGAGGATGAGCGGGGCGAGGTCCTCCCGAACGCCGCCGATCAGGGCGAAGCCGTCGATCTCTGTCCGCATGGTGCTGTATTGAAGCACCGGCCGGCTGTCGCCGGCCGGTGCAGGGGAATCACACGTCGAACTCGCCGTTGCGGATGGCGGAGACGAGGTCGTGCCATTCGGTGGGGGTGAGTTGGGCGATGGCGTCGGGGAGAAGGCTGCTACGGACGTAGACGGCGTCGGGGCCTATGGCCACCTCCGGGCAGCTTGAGCCATCGGGGCAAGCTTCCGGCCGCTTCCAGTGGAGTGTTTCCATGGCGCTAGATCTCTTTCTTGATGAGCCTGATGGCATCGCGAGACTGACTCTCGGTGAGGGCACGCTCAGTCATTTTGCCGATGATGTGACGGTAGTTCTCCATCTGCCGTTGCTCGTGAAGGAACGCGGGACCGCCGACCGCATCGAGCTGGACGGTGTCCAGGCGGGGCACCGGGCCGTTCGCGTAGACGATGCCTTGCCCTGCACCCATGAAGCCATTGGTGCTGAAGGTGATCACTCGAAGAGTCACGTGGGGCAGCTCCGAGTACTCAAGCAGCTTGTCCATCTGTCGTTTTGCGGCATCACGGCCCCCGAACAGCATTCGCAGGGCAGCCTCATGGACCAACGCCGAGTACGGTTCACCGTCTTCCCGCATCAAGAAAGCCGAACGCTGTACTCGATGCTCCACCCGGGCTTCCAGGAGACGTGGTGAGAGCGGTGGGTAGAGATCCCCGAAGATGGATCGTCCGTACTCCTCGGTCTGCATGGCGCCTGGGACATGCGAGATCTGATAGGTGCACATTCCCCTGGAGAAGTACTCGACCTCTGCAATGTCCAGGAAGCCGACCGGCACGGAGCCTCGGTACTCCTCCCACCAACCCTTGTGGCGCTCCTCGGCCATGGCCGCGAGTGCCTCTACGAAGGCGTGATCGCTCTCCTCGTAGTCGCAGGCGAGCATGCGTACCCGCTCGGCGCTGATCGGGTACTGCCCTTTCTCGATCTGAGTGATCTTCGTTCGGGCAAACCCGAACAGCGCGGCAGCTTCGGCGGTTGTGCGGCCTGCGCAGTCGCGCATCTTCCGCAGCTCAGTGCCGACTCGTTCCTGCCTGGCTGATGGGGTAGTTCGTGGTGGCATGCCCCCAAGCATCCATCGCGACCCCTTGAGGGGTCCAGCAATCCATCGATCGAGTGAAGGGCGGGGTAGAAGTACCCCAACATGTACCACTGATGCCCTACAGTCGGTGATGAACCGACCACTGATGCGGGCGTCAGTAACGCTGCCTCGCACCGCAGAGCACCCATGCCCGGACTTGCTCACGGCGACAGCCCGCTCACCTCAATCCCCCCTCATTCCAGGGAGATTCCTGTGCGCAACCTCAACTCCCCCTCCCTCGCCCTCTCCCGCGACGTCCTCCGCGACGGCATGACCCGCGCGGGCTGGTCGCCCTCCTCCATCGCGGACGCCGAACTCGCCATGGTCGAACTCATCGTCAATGCCTGGCGCCACGCGGAGACGACCTCCCCCGTCGTTCTCATCCTCTTCCTTTCCAGCACCCTCCGCGTCAGCGTCTCCGACCGCAGCCCGAAGCTCCCGGAGCGGTGCAGCCCCTCTGCGCACGCCGAGTCCGGCCGAGGTCTCCAGCTCGTCGCCGCCCTCACCCACCGCTGGGGCGTTGACCCCCAGAAGCTGGGCAAAACCGTCTGGTTCGAGCTGGAGCTGGACGGTGCCGCGTGAGCGCCCATCACCCCATCCACCCCGCAGACCCGGCCCTGCTCCACCTCACTGCCCGCCAGCTCACCGAACTCATCGTCGAACTCCGCACCGAAGGGCGCGAGTTCGGCCTCCTCTGGCCCTCCGCGAACCCGGGCGAGATCAACCTCCAGGGCCGCCCGCTCGTCAGCCTCGGCAACATCCCGGCCAGCACCCTGATCAACCTCCTCGCCCTCATCCGCGAGTACAAGCGCAACCGAGACGCCGGCCGCCAGCGATGCTCGGACTCCTGACCTTCAACCGTCTCGCCGCTGCCCGGTACAGTCGCGCGTCGCCATACCAACGGATCGAAGGGCACGGATGCGTCGCCTCACCGCAGCATGTCTGCTCGTGACCACTGCTGCAGCACTGACGGGCTGCGCGAGTACTGCTCCTGCAAGCAGTAGCAAGGCGGTGGCCGCCTCGGCAGCCGCTTCCGTCTCCTCTTCGTCGCCCGCGAGCCCCAGCCCCAGCAGTGCCGCGCAGGCCTGGGCCCTGCAATCCTCGCAGTTCAGCACGGTGAGTTCTGCGGTGATCCCGATGGCCGCGACCATCACGAGCGCGAACGGGGATGCCAAGACCGTCGGCAAGGCGTGCACCGCCATGGCTGCGAAAGTCAACGGGCTGCAGCCGGAGGCGGGTGCACCGGAGGAGTGGGTGCAGGTCCTCGGTGACCTGCAGAAGGTTGCGACGCGCTGTGATGCGGTGACCTCCGGCGATCCCGCCGCCTACCAGCAGCTGGACGAGGACTTCGCCGACGCGATGGCCCATCTCGAACCGCTGGTCGGGTGACCGCCCGGCACCGCGCGTGATCCGGTGCGCGGGAAGTCGGCCCGCCCGGCACCGCGCGTGAAGCACCTCACCGATAGGCGGCGAGGAACGCCCGGCCGCACAACCGGCCGCACAAGGGGGTTGCCAGGGCCGGCGGCACTGGTGATCATCGTGTGATGATCACCGTCATCAGACGCGTACGGACCGAGGAATGGGAGCGGGTCAAGGCGATCCGGCTGGACGCCCTGCGGGACCCGGTCGCCGGCATCGCCTTCCTCGACACGTACGAGAACGCCGCCGCCCAGCCCGACGAGTTCTGGCAGGCCCGGACGACGCGCGCGGCCGAGGGTGACACCGTGCGGCAGCTCGTCGCGGAGGCTGAGGACGGCCGCTGGCTCGGCACCATCACCGTGCTGGTCGAGCAGCCCGGTGGGGCGGGGGCCCTCGGCGGCGACGTCATCGAGGTCCCGCAGACCCACCTCGTCGGCTTCTACGTCCGCCCCGAGGCGCGCGGCACCGGGCCGGCGCACGAGCTGATCCGAGCCGCTCAGGAGTGGTCGTGGTCGCTCACCGAGCCCCGGATCGAGCGGGTGCGACTGTTCGTCCACGAGGACAACGCGCGCGCCCAGGCGATGTACCTGCGGGCCGGCTTCAAGCACTCCGGCGTCTCGGTGCCGGTGCCGGGCGACGAGGCGCACCGGGAGATCGAACTGGCGGTCCTCCGGGGCTGACCACTGCGGCGCCGGCATCCGAACTCCGGAGGCCGGCGCCGAACCTTCGTGCGCCGTGCCCTGGCACGCCGAAGCTCGGGCGCCGTACTCCCGCGCTCGGATGCCGTCAGATGCTGCCCGCCCCCAGCAGCAGGCTGCCGAGCGCCGTGCGCCGGTGCAGCACCGCCTTCCCGGCGCGGGAGGTGCTGATCAGCCCGGCGCCGCGCAGAGCCGCCGTGTGGGCCGACACCGTCGCGGCGCTGATGCGCAGCCGCCGGGCCAGCTCGGTCGTGGTGTGCTCCTCGGCCAGCAGGTGCAGCAACTCCGTGCGGGTGCCGCCGATCACCCTGGCCAGCGCCTCCGGGCTGGCGGCGCCAGCGGTGCCGTCGGGCAGTGGCGGGAAGCCGGAGCCGGCCGGGTAGGTGACCGTGACCGGGCGGCCCCGCAGATCGGACAGCAGCGGCTCGCCGAACCAGTGGAAGCTGGGCAGGAGCAGCAGCCCGCGCCCGCCGATCCGGATCTCCCTTGCGGGGCCCGGGAGTTCCCACACGCCGTCCCGCAACCGGCTGCCCGGCAGGACCGCGGGGAGCAGCAACGCGGCGCCGCCCTCGGCGAGCTGGACGGCCCGGCGCACGAACTCCGCGTGGTGCAGGTCCTGCACCTGCGCCCAGACCGGGCCGAGCAGTGCCCCGAACGCCGCCTGCTGGGCCTGCCGGACCAGCCGCCACGCCTCGGGTTCGCCCCGGTACAGGCCGTGGACCCAGGCCGGGGCGGGCGCTCGCACGGACGCATGGACCCGTTCCAGCTCGGCGCTCACCAACTCGACCGGCCACGCCGCGACTTGGTCCAGCGCATCCGGCAGCGTGTCCGCCGTCGTGTCCAGGAAGCCCGGCGCCAGCCCGGCCGGTACGAGGTCCGCGAGCGGCCGGGCCGCGCCGGGCAGGGCCCGCAGCGCCCGGCGCCGCCAGGGCGCGCGCAGCAGGCTGCCGTCCGGCAGGCTCATTGTCGCCAGCGCCGCGTGCACTTCCTGCAGCGGGGCGGGCCGAGGTGCCAGGCGGACCCGGGCGAAGTCCTCCGGCGTGAAGTGGATCCGGATCACGACGCCCCCCGCCCGGCGCCGATCGCGGGCGCCATCCTTGAGCCTCCACGCTAAACGATCGCCCGTACCCGCCCTCGTGGGACAGCCTGCACGGCATGAACCTCCGACTGAGCCGGCGCACCCTCGCCAAGTCCGTCCTGCTGGGCCCCGCCGCGCTGCTGTTCGACGGCGGTCGAGCCCTTGCAGCCGCGCGGGACCTTGCCCCGGTCCTCCCCGCCCCGACCGGCCGCCACCTCGTCGGGCGCCACTCGCTCTACCTCGTCGACACCTCCCGACCCGACCCCTGGGTGCCCGAAGTCCCCTGCCGCGAACTGATGGTGACCGTCTACTACCCGGCGCGCGACACCACCGGCCGCGCCCCGGCCCCGCAACTGCCCCCGCAGGCCGCGCGCGCCTTCGGCCAGATCCTGCCGCACACCCCGCTCCAGCTCCCCGGCCCGGGCGTGGACTGGGCTGCCACCCCGTCCCACTCCTGCGAGGACGCCCCGCCGCTGCCGGGCCGCCGCCCGGTGCTGGTGCACAGCCCCGGCGGCGGTGACCCGCGCGGCCTGGGAACGTCCCTGGCCGAGGAGCTGGCGAGCCACGGCGCCGTCGTCGTCTCGGTCGACCACCCCGGCGACGCCCTCGCGGTCGAGTTCCCGGGCACCACGCCCTTCCGTCGCGAGCAGGTGCGCACGACCGTGCTGCGCGGCGACCCGCGCGACCAGCCGGACGTCTTCCGCACCATGGTCGACGCCCGGATCGCCGACCTCCACTTCGTCCTCGGCTGCCTCCGCCGCACCGCCGACCTGCCGCTGCCGCCCGGACTCGCCGCCACCCTCGACCTGCGTCGCCTCGGCGTGTACGGGCACTCGGCGGGTGCCACCGCAGTGTCGGAGGTGCTGCGCGAGGACCGGCGGATCCGCGCCGGGATCAACCTGGAGGGCTACCTCGACTTCCCGTCCGGCGAACTCCTCCCGGTCGCCGCGCAGGGCACCGACCGCCCGCTGCTGCTGCTCGGCAGCGCGGAGTTCGCGCGCCGGCGGGAGATGGACCGCTCCTGGTCGGCCCTCCTCGCCCGCTCCGGCCGTACGGTCCGCCGCGCGCTCGTCGCCGACGCCGACCACTGGGTGTTCACCGACTTCGCGGCCGTGCTGCCCCAGCTCCAGGCGGCCGGGCTGATCACGGCGGAGCGCCGGAACGCGGTGATCGGCAGCGTCCCGCCCGCCGTCTCCGTCCCGGAGGTTCGCCGTACGGTCCGCCGCTTCTTCGCCCGCCACCTGGCCGGGTAGGGCCTGTCGGCTGCGTGGCGCCACCGTCGTCGCAAGGGCGTCGGGCAGCTCGGCGCAGGCGGCCCGCAGGTGCCGGGTGAGGTTTTCGCAGGTGTGACAACTGCGGTACGTCGAAACCGAGTTGATCGGCGCCGCACCAGCCGGGGCCGACCCGGCCGCCCTCGCCACCATCCCGGTCGCCGGCGCCACCGCCCTGCGTGCCCTGCACCGCGTGGCGCCGCTGCTCGACCGTACCGTCCTGGTCACCGGGGCCACCGGGGGAGTCGGGCGGTACGCCGTCCGGCTCGCCCGCGCCGCAGGGGCGCACGTGATCGCGTCCACCGGCGCGCCGGAGGAGAACGGCGCTCTGCTGCGGCGCCTGGGCGTGCACGAGGCGGTCGGCGCGCCGACCCGTGGCGTGCGACGGGCCCCGGGCCCGGCGGGCCGCTACCGGAAGTCCTCCGCGTGGTCCCGCACCCAGGAGCGGAAGCTGCGCGCCGGACGCCCGAGCACCCGCTCCACCGTGTCCGTCACCCGCTCCGGTTCCCGGGCGAACGACTCCCAGGCGCGCAGCCGGGACTCCACGAACGCCGCGTTCCCCCAGGCCGCCGTCAGCTGCTCGCGGGCCGTCTCCGGTGCCAGCTCCTCCCAGCGCACCTCGCTGCCGAGCTCCTCGCCGATGATCCGCGCCAGCTCGGCGTGGGCGATCGACTCCGGCCCGGTGACCACGTACTTGCCGCCGTCGTGCCCGTCCTCGGTGAGCGCCGCCACCGCCACGTCCGCGATGTCCCGTTCGTGGATCAGCGAGCGGCGCGCCTCGCCGTACGGCCAGCGGACGACGCCCCGGCGCACCTGGTCCGCCCAGCCGAGCATGTTGCCCGCGAAGTCGATCGCCCGTACGAAGGTCCAGCCCAGGCCGGACTTGCGGATCAACCGCTCGATCTCCTGGTGGAAGATCACCGCCGGCTCGTCGTCCGCGAGGTCGGCCACATCCGCCGACAGATAGACGACCCGCTCGGCGTGCTCGGCGATCAGCTCCACCACCCGCGGCTGCACCGGGATCCCCGGCCACATCAGGTAGACGCTCTCCACCCCGCCCCGCAGCGCGTCCACCAGGCTCTCCGGCGCCGTCAGATCCCCCTGCACGGCCTCCACCGCCGCAGGCAGGTCGGCCCTGGCGCCGTCCCGCACCAACGCCCGCACCTCGTGACCGCCTTCGGCCAGCGAGGCCACAACATGCCTGCCCACACTGCCGTTTGCGCCGATCACCAGAATCTTGGTCATGCCTGCCTCGAACACCAGGTGGGCCCGGACTATGCCCCGGTGGCTGACCGGCCTACTGGTGGGCATCCGGGAGGGTCGCGCGCCGGAGGTCTCCGGCGGCGTGAAGCGCCCTCGGTCGGCGCGGTCGTCCGAGCAGCTCGTCACCGACACGGCCGCGGCGGGACATTGGGTCTGAGTCGAAACACGTGGGGGCGTCGCGGCTAGGCTGGCCGGATGTCCGACGATCGGTTGCGGTTCACCGTCCTGGGGAGCGCCACGCCCTACCCGAGCGTGGCCAACCCCTGCTCCGGCTACCTGGTGTCCGGCGGGGAAAGTCGGGTCTGGGTGGACGCCGGCACCGGCACGCTGGGCCCGCTCCAGCGGTACGCGCGGCTGGACGAGCTGGACGCGATCTGGATCTCGCACCTGCACGCCGACCACTGCGCCGACCTGCTCACCGCCTACTACGGCGCCCTGTACGCCGACATCCGGCTCGCCGCGCCGATCCCGCTCTACGGCCCGCTCGGCATCGTGGACCGGCTGGCGGACTTCCTGACCAATTCGGCGCGACGCAGCCCGGTCGAATCCGCTTTCGCCGTCACCGAGTTGTCCGACGGGCACCGGGTGACGGTCGGCCCGATGGCGCTGACCAGCCGGGCGGTGGACCACGGCATGCCGGCCTTCGCCCTGCGGGTGGAGGCCGGCGGCCGCTCGCTGGTCTACTCCGGCGACACCGCGCCGTGCGCCGCGCTCACCGAACTGGCAGCGGGCTGCGACCTGTTGCTGTGCGAGGCGGAGGGCGACGACCCGGCGCACCACACCCCCGAACAGGCCGGCGCGACCGCCACCGCGGCCGCCGTGCGCCGCCTGGTCGTCACCCATGTCGGCCGGGCCGTGACCCCCGGGCAGGCGGTCGCCCGCGCCGCGGCCCACTTCGCGGGGCCCGTCGACTCTCCCGCCCCCTGCCATCGGCGGGGGCCGCTCCTGTCGCCGCGCTGGGGCTGCACGACATTGTCTCCCGTGCGCTGGACCGTGCAA